>JAVCCT010000045.1 GCA_030765325.1 Candidatus Stygibacter frigidus
AAAGGAGCAGGATCATCTATATGCTTATATATCATTCAGTTATAGAACATTGGGAATTTCGCATTAAGTATATAAGCTATTGTATTTATTACATTTACGACAAGTCGGAAATATTAGTAAATAAAAAAAGGGCAGAATAAAATTCTGCCTCTTTTATATATATGTATTTCTGCTATTCTTTTGCTTCTTCATCCTTCAAAGCTTTTTGCTTCACTGCATAATCAAACATCTCATCAAGAGTTTTGGCTTTATCAAATATCTTTAAAGTTTCCTGCAATTGCTGGTCATCTCTTATAGCTATCTTGTATCCTTCCACATCTCCAAATTTCTTACTGATGATGTTACTTGTAAGGTTATTGGTTATCCAGTTCATAGTACTGTCTAATTGCGTATCTGTCCATTCCACACTATCTTCTTTAGCATATTCCAGAAAATCATCTATTAAAGCCTGATCCGGCTCAAAATCAAGTTCTACTTCGGGCTCATGGTTGATCATATAATCAACAGAAAAATTAAAGGAAAGGTTCTTGCGACGTAATTCCATGCCTAATCTGGTCATTTTTGCCTGGTTAATTTCCAGATCAGGATTTACTCCACCGCCACCATAGACGATTCTACCTTTTTCTGTATAATGAATGTCTTTCAGGTGTTCTTTATCGGCTTCTTCACGCAGTTTATCAATTTCTTCTGAGCTCATGTCTCCATTACGAACCCGGGGGTCTTTCATAAGCTTATCATTAAGGTCTTTATGAATGCAGCGACCAGAATTAATGTAATATTTAGCAGTAGTTATCTTCACTCCATAACCATCAGAGAGTGGGAAAAGCCTTTGTACTGAGCCTTTACCATAAGATGTTTTACCTACTACTAATGCCCTGTCATAATCCTGCATGGAACCGGCAAATATCTCTGATGCACTTGCTGAGGCTTCATTGATCATCACGATCACAGGATAACCTGAACGCTGGCGATTATAGCGGGTAAAATATTCCTGATTAGCTGAATCCGTTTTACCTTTTGTGAAAACTACTCGTTTATCTTTACCGATAAATTCGTTAACTGTGTTTACTGCTTCTGTAAGTAATCCACCCGGATTAAAGCGCAGATCTATTAATAAACCACGCATACCTTCTTTTTCCAAGCGGTCAAGCTCAGCTCGTAATTCTTTTGTTGTATTAGCATTAAATTGACGTATCCTGATGTAGCCAATCCCATTATCCATAACAAATGCATAGGGAATACTATCGATAACAATAGTATCGCGAATGATCTCAAAATCAAGTTCACCTTTAACACCTGGACGCTTGATAGTAATCACAACTTTTGAGCCTACCTCACCGCGCATTTGGTTGATAGCATCATCTGTGGATACTCCCACCACACTAACGCCATCTACTTTTGATATCTTATCACCAGCCATGATACCCATCTTATATGCTGGTGTACCTTCAATGGGCGAAACAACTGTGATATAATCACCTATCTTATTTATTGTAATGCCTAAACCACCAAACTCACCTTTTGTGCTTGTGTTGAATTTATCAAATTCATCTGGTTGGAAAAAATTAGTGTGGGGATCAAGTTCATCAATCATACCATCAATGGCGGCATTGATCAAATCATCTGTATTCAGGGAATCTACATAGTTCTGCTGTAAATTGAAAAGTACCTGGCTGAACAATTCCAGTTTTTTGAACATAGTTTCACGGTTAACGTCTTGAGCATCTACTTTATAACTACTTACAAGAATTACTGCTATCAGTATCCAGCCAAACAAACCTAACGAGAGAAATATTTTCCCGGTTTTTTTTAATTTCATTTGCTCCTCTCTTTTAAATATTCTTTTACTTTATCTAATATTAATCCATTTATCTCACTAATCGATTTTTGTCCATCGATAATTACTATTCGAGAATGTTTTTCTGCCAATTCCAGAAATCCTGTTCTTACACGACGATGAAAATCTAATGATTCCTGCTCCAGCCGGTCAGCAGATTCCGGGTTAATCCTCCCTAATCCAGTCTCTACTGCTACATCGATCAGAAAGGTGAGATCAGGCTCATGATGATAGGCTGCAAATTCACATAAAAATCTGATTGCCGATCCATCTATCTGCCGGGCAGCTCCCTGATATGCTATCGTGGAGTCATAATAGCGGTCAGAGATCACCACCTTACCGGATTCTATTGCTGGGATAATCTTCTGACCAGTGTGCTGACTGCGACTTGCTGCGTAAAGCAGCACTTCAGTTTCGGGCAGCATTTCTTTATAGGTGGGATCAAGGAGTAGATCCCGAATCCGTTCAGATATTACAGTACCACCGGGTTCACGTGTCAGGATCACATCCATACCATCAGCTTCTAACTGGTTTTTCAGAAGTTCTACCTGAGTTGATTTACCGCATCCCTCTATACCCTCAAATGTAATAAATATCCCTTTCATAAATGCTCTCCAGAAGTTATCTCCGCCAGGATTTCCGAAATTGTATATAAGGAACCTGAAACAATAACTATATCGTCTTTATCAGCTATAGACAAGGCTCTTTTTAAACCACTTACTACATCGCTTGTTGTCTCATAATCCGCTTCATATTTTTCTGCAAATTCCACTTGTTCTGCTACCTCCGCTGCTCTATTAGATTTATTTTTACTAATTATCAATTTATCAGCAATACTGCAAACATCTTTAATCATCTTTTCCAGATTCTTATCACGCAATATTGCCAGTACAAATATTATCTTTCTATCAGAATAGATCTTTCTAAGATTTTTAACCAGTATTCCTATGCCTTCTTCATTATGAGCTCCATCCAGAAGAACAATAGGCTCTTTTTGCAATACCTGCATCCTGCCCTGCCATTGAATGGAGTTCAATGCCGATTTCACTTTGTAAAGATCTATATCTTCATTACGCTTATGCATCATCTTGATGAATGCCCTTATTGCTACACCGGCATTAAATGCCTGATGTTCACCTATTAAGTTAACGCCTAAACCTTTCCAGGTTACATTTTCATCAGAATAATCAAAAAATGTCCCGTCTTCTTTAAGCTCGATATTTTCAATTTTGTAATCTTTGCCAAAACGACTGATTTTTGCTTCTCTATGCTGGCATATACCCGATATTACTTCATAAGCTTCCTCTGATATATCACCCAGGACTACATCTTGACCAGGTTTTATTATTCCTGCTTTTTCCCAGGCTATCTTTTTGATGGTATTACCCAGACTTTTTACATGATCAAAGGAAATGCTTGTGATAGCAGCTACACTGGCAGCAAAAGGATTAGTGCCATCCAGTCTGCCACCCAGGCCCACTTCAAAGATAGCAGTATCTACCTGCTGCTCCCAGAAATAATAAAATGCCATGGCAGTGGTTATCTCAAAAAAAGAGGCTTCATACTCCCGAAACACATCTTCCCATTTAAGATACATTCTGATCAGATCATCAGCTAAAATATTTTTGCCATTTATTCTGATGCGCTCACGATAATCTACTAAGTGCGGGGAAGTATTCAAACCTGTTTTATGCCCATGAGCCATACACAGGGATTCCAGCATCGCACAGGTAGAGCCTTTTCCATTAGTTCCAGCTACATGAATGCCATTTAGTTTCTGGTTTGGCTCATCCATGCTTTTCAATATATTCAGCATACGATCAAGTCCAAGTTTCACGTTACCAGAATGGCGTTCATAAATATATTCCAGTAATTCCTTATAGTTCATGAAATTCTCCAAATAAAAAATAGCCTGTCTGGAGGGACAGGCTGTTTTGTTATATTAATTTATAATCATTAATTAACTTTTGGTAATACATGATCGCTGTATTGATCGATATATTTTACCAGCAGACCTGGATAGGCATCCTGCAATAATAACCGGTTTGTTAACGCAATCTGAATTTTGGAGCTTGGTTGTTCCTCAAGTTTTTTCACTGTTTTACCACTAAGCTTGATCATATTGATGAAATCCTTGGTATTAAAAGCATTATCTGCCAGCATTTTGTTGAGATTTTCCAGAAGAGCTTCTTTGAGGTCATCACTGGGATAATAATATTTTGAACCAACCATAAACTCATATGGGAATATTGCTTCCAGTAGCATTCTGTTAAAGCGCTGCTTTTCTAACTGATTCATCTCGTCATATCCCTTTTTATTAAGGGTTCTGGCTTCTTTGTTAAGACTTACTGACTTTATCACCCCTTCACTGAAATCATGACCAGCGATCAGCATTGAATTGATTTCATTAGTCATCAATTGCTTTTGCTCAATTGTAAGAGGGTTATTTACTCTATTAAAGTTACTGACAATTTCCTTAAATTCAAGTGATAATAAGTCCCAGAACTCTTTCAATAATGGATCATTACGACGAGTATTTAAATTTTCCATGAATTTATCCCAGTCTAATACTGTTCGTGTGTCAAAAAGTGAATTGGAATAAGCTTCATGTTCTTCCAGCATTTGCTTAACATCTACATTTAATCTATCATAAATATATTCTGAAACAGGTTTCTGATGAAATTTTAAAATATTTATAAAATAGGTAAAATCTTCAAAGGAATTAGCAGATAAGTCTGGTGAACTGTTCATCTCATTAATGCAGCGTACAATTACTTCATTGGAATCAGCAATCACTTTTACCTGATATTTATCACCTGGTGCTTCTGAAGGGCATTCGTAGGACTTGGTCAAATATCCCATTCTTTCAAGATCACTGGAAGTTCCGCTAAAGTCCTTATGCTCGGTCTTTAAGAATTCTTCAGCTGCTCCATATACTACCCGCATATTCTTGATGCACTGTTCAGTTTCCTGTTTTTTGTTGATATCAAAGAAGTTAGGTAGTGCTAAAATAAATACAAGAGCGATAAATGCTAAAATACTTATAATTCTGTAGATACTGATTTTTTTCATCTCAGCTCCTTTAGTTTTTTTCTCTTTATATCTACCTGCTCGTATCTCTTATTTCCGTCAAGTATTTTGTCTTTAAATTATATTTTTTCCTTCATTTCTCTTACTTTTTTTTCCAAATTAACAATTATTTCCTCTAATTAGAATT
>JAVCCT010000123.1 GCA_030765325.1 Candidatus Stygibacter frigidus
ACGAAATTATTGATCTTAGGATAATATATCCTGTATAGTTCATCAAAAGCCTGGATATCCTGCTTGGCTCTTTTCACTAATTCTCTTTCTTCCAAAAGACACCACCTTATCTCTTTTCAGTTCTGCAATATTAACGCATAAACCACCACCGGTTACACAGTTTTATTCTTTTTTCTCAATATTTTTCTGTCAATGGCAATATAATAGTTGACTCAATAAACTTAGTCCTTTAGTTAAAAAACGTTCATTGCGTTCACAAGCTTGTTCTCCACATTCTGCTAACCCTACCGCAGCACTCAATAAGCTGCACTCCAAACGACACAACATTTTTTTGTTGTGTCGTTTGGAGTGCAGGTGGGTTAATATAACTTTGAGGTTTCCTGGAATGATATGGGAGTATGAAAAAATAGGGACTAAATATGTGGTTGATAACTATGATAGCGGGGAATCAGGTGCGTTCGTGGAGTATGGTATAAATGTTTTTCTTTGACAATATTATCAGATAGACAATAAAAGGATATGTAAAAGTGTAATGAAAAATGGAGGTTGCATTGGTAAAACATGATCTAAAGATTCTATTTGTAGAAGATGATGACTTAATGCGTAATACAATCAGCAATGTCTTGAAAAAAAATGCCGAAACGGTAATATTAGCTTCTAATGGCAAAGAGGGTTTAGAGCTATTTAAGCAAGAGAAACCTGATATAGTGATCACAGATATAATGATGCCTGTCATGAATGGACTTGAAATGATCCATGAGATACGGCGTCTGGGTAGTAATGTGAAGATAATTGTTGTATCTGCCTACAGTGAGAAAGAGAATTTTTTAAAATCGATTGCTCTGGGTATAAACAACTTCCTGATCAAGCCAATATCATATAAGAATCTTCTAAATATTCTGGAAGAGCTGGCAAATATAATCCAGCTTGAAAAAAATGTGGAAACAGAGAAGCAGAAGAAACTCCAGGCTCAGGAGCAATTAAAGATAGCACATGCAGAATTGGAAAATAGAGTGGTCGAACGCACCCAGGAGCTTGCTGTTGCCAATCAGCAATTGATAGAATTTCAGGAGACCCTGCAGGATAAGATAGCAAAAAGCGTAACTGAGATACGTCTTAAAGATCACATCATGATGTTGCAAAGCCGTCAAGCTGTGATGGGAGAAATGATTGGTCATATTGCCCATCAATGGCGTCAACCGCTAAATACTATCGGGCTTCTAACGCAGTCACTCCTTTTTTCGTATCGTAATTCTAATCTGTCTGATGAAATGCTGGAGGATAGAGTAAATAAGATCATGGTTGTTCTGGAGCACATGTCAGAAACTATAGATGATTTTAGAAATTTCTTTAATCCTAACCGGGAAAAAATAAATTTCAGTGTAGAATCAGTTGTTCAGAAAACCCTTTCATTTGTGGAGAGTTCCTTTCAGAAGCATAAAATAGAATTAGAATTGGATATAGAAGATGACTGCCAGATCAATGGATATGAAAATGAGTATTCACAGGTATTGATGAATTTATTGATCAATGCCAAAGATGCCTTAGTGGATAAAATTGAGAATAACCGTAAAATCTGGATACGTGTAAGCCGTAGAATGGGAAAAAGTTGTGTAGAAATAGGAGATAATGCAGGAGGCATTTCTGCTAAAATCAAAGATAAATTGTTTGATCCCTATTTTACAACAAAAAAAGATGAAAATGGAACCGGATTGGGATTATATATCTGTAAAACCATCATTGAAACCAAGATGAATGGTTATATTGATTTCAGCAATGATAAAAATGGTGCAGTGTTTACCATAATCATATAAAATGAAAGATTATAAAATTCTGATTGTTGAAGATGAGGTATTGATAAGAGAGATGCTTAAAGAGATTTTTATGTCAAAATTTTCAGCAGTATATACAGCTGGAAACGGTTTGCAGGGGATTGAAAGATACAATGAATTTTCCCCTGATCTGATAATAACTGATATAAAAATGAAAAAAATGGATGGTCTTACAATGATCGATAAAATCCAACAGGAGGATCCGGATCAGAAATTTATTATAATCACAGCCTATTCCGATGAACATCACTTAAGAACAGCAAAGGCTCTGGGAATAGAAGATGTGTTAGTAAAACCAATTGACAGCAGAGAACTCATGATGAAAGCGATCGAGAGATTACAGAAATGACAGATTATAAAAATGTGCTGATAATTGATGATGATAAACTAACAACAGAATTAGTGAGAGAAATTCTGGAGTCAGACGGTTATTATTGTGAAACCTGTCAGAAGGTTAAATCTCTCAATAAATGTCTGGATAAGCTCGAATTCAGCGTATTTTGCGTTGATTTAATGCTTCATGGTCTGGAAGGTATTGAGCTGGTCAAAAATCTGAGAGAACTCTATCCTGAATCAATCATTATCGTGATCACTGGATTAAGTGCAGCAGAACATTTTCAGGATAGCATGAGAGCTGGATCTGATATATTCTTTAATAAACCCCTGAATGCTGTTAATATGCTGGAAAGATTGAAGGGCTTGATCGACCGGATCAATGAAAAGCCATTAAATGTAACTTTGGATAAATTGATCTGGCAGGCATTTGAAAATGCTGTTAATCCTGTATTTATAATAAATCAAGCAGGTGACCTTCATTATGCAAATGCAACTTTCTTGAAGATTACAGGACTTAATGCGACAAGATTAAGAAGATACAATCTGGAAACTTTACGGATGGATACTATTGATGATCCTGGCAGCTTGATAAAAAGATGCAATAGTAAAATGACAGAAACCAGAGTAATGGAAATCCGGTTCAATCAAGGTAAATATGACGAATCATGGTATTATGTAGTCATCAACATTATAAAAAGTAATAATAATAATTCTTCCCTGTTTCTCTTTCAGCTTTTTGATATAACTCGAAAAAAGCAAATGGATAATTTTATTCTTAATAATGAAGAGAAGTTCCGTTCATTTATAAGTTTATCAAATGATGGAATGGCATTGATAAATGAAAAGGGACAAATTATTGAGTGGAATAGTAGTCTAACGCGAATCACTGGGATTTCTATGGAAAAAGTTTATGGAGAATCTATCTGGAATATAATGACATTAGGAAATGTCCGCATAAAGGAAAATAAAGTTTCATCAAAGCTCTTGAAGAAATTTATTTTGAGATCATTAAAAAATGGACTGGAAAAAGAAAAAGTCCGCCAGGATCTTTGTCAAATTACTCATACAGATGGGCATATTGTCCATTTGCAATATTCCTTGTTCACTATCAAGGTAGATAAAGGGAATCGTCTGGGCATGGTGATAAGAGATAACACATCCAGCGTTAATGACAGGAAATATATTGCGGAACAGCATGAAAAGCTAAATCAAGCCTATAAAGAAATGGAAAAACTGGCAAGAATTGATCCTCTAACTCAGATTTCAAATCGACGAGATGTGGAAATCAGACTTAATTATGAAATGACTCGTTATGAAAGGCATCACAACCCATTTTCATTGGCAATTGCTGATATAGATGATTTCAAGAAATTCAATGACACCTATGGACATGACATGGGAGATTATGTCCTGAAAGAAATTGCAAAACTAATGAAAGAAACTATCCGTGCTCAGGATATTCTGGGGCGCTGGGGTGGCGAAGAATTCATTTTGATATTTCCTGAGACAGACTCTGTGGGAGGAAATATCATCAGCGATCGGGTTCGCACTATAATCGAACAGCACAACTTCGATTTCAAGGGGGTTAGCGTGTCTGTAACTATCACAACCGGTTTATCGGTTTATCGGCAGGGTGAAGTGTTAGATGAAACTATTAAAAGGGCAGATAATGCCCTGTATCAAGGAAAAAATTGTGGAAAAAACTGTATTATCGTTTCTTAGGAGTACTTTATGTCAAATTTCATTGCAGAGAAGATAAAGGGAAAAAACTTGGACCTCACTAAGAAGTTGATTAAAATTGGTAAATCATTATCACTGGAAAATGATATTCAGAAAGTCTTTAAGATCATTCTTGATGAAGTTATGGAAGTAACAAATGCAGACAGAGGCATGATCTATATTACTTCACCAGATAAAAAAACTTTGCAGTATGAAAGAGTGAAATGCATTTCTGATAAAATGGAAATGGATTCAGAAACCGCAAGTAGGCGATGGCAATCTATTGCATTATTTGATATAGCAGGTGATCCGATGATGAATTCCCTGGCAACCTTCGTTTTTCATACCGGATTTGAAGCTCATTTTGATGATGTATATAATCAGGATTATTTTCAGATAAATCAGATTATAGCTATGGATAAACGGGACAAGTATCGCTCAAAATCAATGGTCGCTGTCCCATTGGTGGATCATGAAGACCATGTTCTGGGTATCATTGAACTCACAAACTCTATTGACGAAGATGGTAATATCGTTGCTTTCTCTGATGAACACACCGAGATATTGCTATCAGTATCATCCCAGGCAGCTATCACTCTGAGTAATAAACTACTGATTAATAATCTTGAGAAAATGATCTTCGATTTCACTCAGGCAATTGCTTATGCCATTGATATGAAATCAGATAAGTCATATCAACATGTGCAGAAAGTAGCCCTGCTTACAAATATACTCGCAAAAGAAGTTAATCTTGTTGATGATGGGGTATATTCGAAACAAAAGTTTTCTCAAGACGAACTTGATGAAATTGCTATTTCAGGCTGGCTGCATGATCTTGGTAAAATTGCTACATCAAATCATCTGCTCAATAAAAACACTAAGCTGCAATCGAGTTGTGATCGGGTTAAATTCATTCAGACCAAATTTGAACTGATCGAACAGGTTATCTATAACCAGCTTTTGCAGGTAAAAACGGCTTCTGAAAATAGCAAACTAAATGAAATACTGGAAAAACTGCCTGGATATTTGAAACTAATAATCTCAATTAACCAAGGCTCAGAATTCGTTTCAGAAGAAGTGCTGGACACACTAACTGAGATTGCAGCAATTAAAGTAATTGCCAGAGGAAAAGAATATAGACTTATTGATGAAGATGAACTGGAAAATCTAATGATCAGACGTGGTACTCTTACGGTAAAAGAATATGAAGAGATCAAAAAACATGCTGACCTTACTTATAAGATACTTTCCAATATCACTTTCCCGGCGAAATTTCAAAACGTACCCAAAATTGCCTCCTCACATCATGAGAGGCTAAATGGATCTGGTTATCCATTAGGGCTAAAAGATGATGATATTCCTTTGCAATCTAGGATACTGGCAATAGCCGATGTGTTTGATGCTCTTATGTCCAAAAGGTCATATAAATCATCTTATGATCTTGACAAATCACTTAAAATTCTTGCCAGCATGGCAAATAATAATGAAATAGATAAGGATTTAATGGATATTATACTGGATAAGAAAATTTTTATCACTTTTGCCAGCGAATATAATGTAAAAGATTTCACAGACATTGAAATTGATAAGATCAAGGGAATTTACAGGAGTTAATGATATATGTCCAGCGTTAAAGTTTTAAGAGATCAAGAACATTTTATTAATGACATCAAAAATTCTTTACACAGGCAATTAACTGAGCAGGAAATTCTTTCATTACGAAGGGTTCTGGATCGTGTTGTTCGGATTCCCTCACCCAAACTTCTTGATCTTAATATTCCATTCTGGCTGATAAAAAGGTTCTATTTTCAAATCTATCTGGGAGAAGATAAACGTACTAAAATCCGCAATGACCGCGATAAATTTGAAAGAACAAAACTCAAGGAATATAAAGAAAGAAATGCAGAATATTATTTTGCATCTCTACCAGAAGACATTCAAGCTGGATTTCAATATGAAGAAAAGCGGATAATCCAAGCAGTATTCAACCGGGCAATATCTATTCCTTCTAGGAAGATTCTGGAAACAAACATAAATTTCAAGATCAAAAAAAGATATTACCTTGCTATCTATCTTGGTTTGGATAGAAGAAAAGGTAGAATAAAAAATGCCAGCCACTCAGTAAATGTGTTAAGTTTCGCTGGTTCCATGGTCATATACATGCTGGTGATAATTTTTGTTGCTTATTTTGCTAAAACTGTGTTAAGATATGATTTTATTAAAGGTGTTCATGGAATTGACTGGTTAATTGATAAAATTGGTTTAAATAAATAAGGGAGAAGTGGAATGCCATTTAAAAACAAACTTAAAGACGTCGATTATTTCATGGAACAGATGGGTCATGGGATAAAAGACAGCTTCACAGAGGAGCAAGAAAAACACATCCGCCTGATACTGGCAAAAGCCATCAGAATACCATCAAAGAAAATTATTGATCTGAATGTGCCTTTCTGGTTTTTCAAAAAGTACTATACTCAGCTTTATGTGGGAGAAGATAAGCGAAGAGCTTCCAGAAAATCCAAACCAGTGAATTCGGTTTCAGAAAATATCATTGAACGAGATTTCAGATATTTCTATAGCCTTATTCCTAAAGAAGTTACAGATGCACTTAATTTTGAGCAGAAAAGAGCTCTCCAGGACATCCTGAAACGGTGCATAGTAGTACCCACTAAAAAGATTTATGAATCAAATAATACTTATAAGATATTCAAAAAATATTACTATGTCTCTTTCTTTTTGGGATTTGACAAAAGAAAAGCTCAACGCATTGGCGCAGATTCAATGAGAGGCTTAAATTTGTCAGTTCGGGGTTTCATCTACTTTTTGGAATTAGCTGTGGCAGTTGGGGTTATCTATGGATTGATCAGAATTGTGGGCTCATTATTTAATTTCAATCCCGCAGCAGCAATTGAAAAAGGCATGCTGGACGATGTAATTGATGAAAAACTTAATGACCGGATCAATCAGGGTTATTCACTACCTGATATTCTGCATGTTATTAATTATTACTGGTGGAATTATCTCAAGCCATTAATCTAAATTAGTTGTGATATAAATTCCTATATTTGAACCAGCTTATGTGATAAGGGGAGAACAGTTAAGCTCTCCCCTATAACAATTATTACCTTACTGTGTTCACTGCCACATAATGGTATTGACCATTAACTGATTTTACCCGGAAAAGAACCTGATCTTTACCACTATCCTTCACTTTTGCATAGATTTCTTTAAAGCTTTCCACATCTTCCACAGTCTCAAAGTTTATCTCCAGGATAACGTCTCCAACTCTTAGATCACTGTCTTCAGCAGGAGAATCCTTTTCTATGGCGCTGATAAACACACCACTGCTTTCATCTATTTTATACTGCTTTGCAGCTTCACTTTTAACGCTCTCTACTTTAAGTCCTAACCAATCTGCATCAGAACTGGTTGTATTGTTATCAGCCAGGTCTGCTGCTCTTTTCAAAAGAGTGACATACAGCGTCTTATGCTTTTGCTTACGGATGATCTCCACAGGGAGTTTTTCACCAATTTGACTTTCTGCCACTACTATTCGGAATTGAGCAACATTTGAGATATCTTTATCATTGAACTTTATTATCACATCACCCTGTTCCAGTTTACCATCTGATGCAGGAGTGTCATCTTCAACCTGAGCGATCAACACACCAGAAGCATTATCCAGATTAAGACTTTTTCTAAGATCAGATGTGATTTCCTGAGGTAAAATGCCCAGATAAGCTCTTACCACTTCACCATGCTGCATCAAGTCGTTTACTACCTTTTTAACCATATCAACCGGTATAGCAAAACCAATTCCAACATTTCCCTGATTAGGTGTGCTGATGGCAGCATTCACACCAATTACTTCCCCATCTATACTCACCAGTGGTCCTCCACTATTACCACGATTAATAGCTGCATCCGTCTGGATATAGTTCTGATATAAAGGACCACCATCATTTCCAAAATTAAAGTTTGATCTTCCCAAAGCTGAAATAACTCCTACAGTAACTGTGCGGTTTAATTCCTCTCCAAATGGATTACCTATTGCTATTGCCCATTGCCCAACTTCCAGATTTGCTGATTCTCCTAAAGTAGCAATTGTTACCCATTCATCGCTTTCTATCTCAATCTTGATAACAGCCAGATCACTATCACTATCCAATCCCACGATCTCCCCTGGATATTCCTCTTTATCTTCCAGCGAAACAGTGATATCTGCCCCATCATCATTACCTTTTTCCACAACGTGATTATTAGTGATTATATACACACTGTTGCCTTCACGCTTAAAAATAAAACCTGTACCCATTGCCTTAGCTTTGCGGGTTGGTGACTGTCTTTGCGGTTGGGGAAAAAAGAATTTAAAAAACTCATCCTGATTAGGGAAACCATTGATACCCATACCAGTCATCTCATACTCTACCTGAATATTTACTACTGAACCTCTGATATTTTTTACGACATCAACAAAGGGATTTCTGCTATCCCCAAAAACCGTTACTGCCAAAAGCAGCAACATGATAACTGTCATCGCTCTTAGTATTACTATTCTTTTCATAAAAATACCTCCAAATATTAAGAATCGATCACAATCATCAATTATTCTCTCCTAAGTAATTTCTCGATATATAAACGTTACTTTAGGGTTGAGTTACAGTTTTTTTTATATTTTACCTGCTGGTGCAATATAGATCACCAGCTCATCTTTGCCATCTAATTGCAGCAATTGATCAGCTGCCGTCTGGTTGTAGGCAGCAATTGCACATGTCCCACAGCCCACAGCATCACAGGCAAGATAAAGATTCTGGCAAACGTGACCTGCATCGAGTAAAATAAGCTTTGTGGACGCTACAGCATAACGCCATTCCATCCGGTACGGTATGGCACTCCAGTAAAAAACAACATTCGCTCCAGTACTCCAGGTTTGCCCTTTCACTGATTCACTGATCGCTTGATTCATATCTTCTGGCGCATAAATAAAGATCAATCCATGCTCTTCGGGTAAATAACGATAGATACCTTGCTCAAGATCTTCTACATTAAATATTGCCAGATAAGTTTCCAAAGCGTGTCGGGAACCGGCAGAAGGAACAAACCGTTTTGAAGTGGCTTCATTGATCTTAAGCCTGATCGCCTGAGTGCTCCATAATAAATATGATAATTCTTCCAGCTTCAATTCCTCGCCACTAAATTTTCTGTTGCTTTTACGATTGAGAGTAGCTTGAGTGAAATCTGTATTTAGCTGCCATTCCCAGTTATCTGGTTTTGGTAAAACTATTATTTGTGCATTTTCTGGTACTGGTTTTGTTACTGGAGGTGATTTCACCCCTTTGCTCTGATCAGTTTCAGAAAAATTATAACTTGTCCATTCATTAGCACTTAATGCTTTTCTGTCATTTTTCATTATCACTCCTTTTTTAATTATAAAAAAAGGCAGCAATTTCTTTTCAGAAATTGCTGCCCTAAATGTTAAATATTAGAACTTGAATTTAATTCCAAAATCTACACCATAACCTTTGGCAGCATCAAAGATCCCATTATAAGATGTACCACCGATCATTAATTCAAAGGATTCAGAATCAACGCCAAATTTAAAGTTATAACTATCCACATCTCCATTACCATAAGTGAGTTTAAAAGGGAGCCACGACAATGGTCGATAAGTAGTTCCCAAAAATAAACCATCAATCAAATAATCGCATGATTGATATTTTGCCATTACATCAAAGCCTCTTCCAATATAATAGTCCACGCCCACTGATATTGAAGGTTCCAGTCTTATCATCTCATCCATACTGTAATCTTCACCATCCAGAGTTTCGCTCTCATCAATTGCTTCATGATCTTCATCTATGAAATTCAAATAATCCAGATGATAATTATAATAATCAGAATATACCAGATTACTGTATGCAAGCTTCACCCCTATATCATCAATATTAAAATACATCCAACCATCAGGAAGTTTCATTTTGAAACCCAACCCAAAGCCAGTTGAAAAATCTCCTGTTGTTGATAATGTATCAAAATCAGTATAAATTGCCTTTACATGGCTTACTGCATACAAACTATCAGGGCTCGTAATAAATTCCTGATCACTTTCCAGCACTTTAGCAAAACCAACAGAA
>JAVCCT010000097.1 GCA_030765325.1 Candidatus Stygibacter frigidus
TAGAAAAGTATTTTCCCACCTGGGTATTACCAGAAGATTCAATCTGGTTGAAGCATGCGGAAGAGGCTTATAATAATATATTTGATAAAAAGCCAAAGATTGATAAATGGACTTTCAGTACTAATTGTGTGTTCATTATGGGTAAACATCCTGAGATCAAATGCCTGGGGCTGGGTCCTGGAGATGAAGATCAGGCACATGCTGTAAATGAGAGTGTGAAAATTGATGATCTTTGGCAGGCAGCAGCATTTTATGCCGGACTGGTTGCGAAACTTAATGAAGGATAGA
Organism: Candidatus Stygibacter frigidus; assembly: GCA_030765325.1. Taxonomy (GTDB): domain Bacteria; phylum Cloacimonadota; class Cloacimonadia; order Cloacimonadales; family TCS61; genus Stygibacter; species Stygibacter frigidus. The sequence goes on from JAVCCT010000097.1 coordinate 289, forward strand.
GATATGAAAATAATCCATAATGAAATTAATTTGCTGAGAGAACTCACAACTGAGATGTATGGCAAAGATTTTCTTTTAACCTGGGAAAAATCACTTGATGAGATCAAAGCAACTGTTTTGACAACTAAGATTTTGAAGCTGTTTTTTGAAAACAATATCTCAGCCAAAATATTTAAATCAGGTCTGGCAGTATCAAATTTCCGGGATAACTCCACCCGGACACGATTCAGCTTTGCATCTGCAGCAAATTTGCTGGGACTGAGCGTGCAGGATCTGGAAGAGAGTAAATCTCAAATTGCCCATGGCGAGACTGTTCGTGAAACTGCTAATATGATCTCATTTTTAACTGAAGTTATAGGCATCAGAGATGACATGTATCCAGGTTTGGGAGACAGCTATCAAAGAGAGGTTGCCAAAGCTGTGCAATATGGATCTAATAATGGCATATTGGCATCTAAACCGGTAATAGTTAACCTGCAGAGCGATCTTGATCATCCTACTCAATCACTGGCTGACATTTCAAAACTGGCAGATTATTTTGGTGGCATAGATAAACTGAAAGGCAAAAAGATAGCTGTTAGCTGGGCATATTCACCGAGCTATGGTAAGCCGTTATCTGTACCTCAGGGATTGATAGCTTTGATGAGCAGGCTGGGGATGGAAGTCAATCTGGCATTTCCGTCAGGCTATGAATTATTGCCCGAGATAGAAGAGTTGGCAAGGGAAAATACAATTAAAAGCGAGGGAGAATTTACCATCTGTGACAATATGGAGCAGGCATTTGCAGGAGCAGACATAGTCTATCCCAAATCCTGGGCACCCTTAAGTATTATGCGAACCAGAACTGAATTGATGCAGAATAAGGATTTTAAGGGTTTGGATGAGCTTGAAAAGGAATGCCTTGCTTTAAATGCAAAACATCAGGATTGGGAATGTAATCAGAAAAATATGAAACTTACCCGCGATGGCAAGGCATTATATATGCACTGCCTCCCTGCCGATATTACCGGGGTTAGTTGCGAACGCGGTGAAGTTTCAGCTGAAGTATTTGATAAATATATGGTGGACACATATCAACAGGCAGGATATAAGCCATTTGTGATTGCTGCCATGATACTGCTGGCAAAAACCCTCCATCCTGTTGATGCTCTGCAGCAGCTTCTGCAAAATGGAAGCTTGCGTAAAAAATATTAAAAATAAATTAGAGAGGATAAAATGAAAAAAGACAAAGAAGCAGTACTGAAAAATACTGTCCAAAGATGTATTGAAAAGGATATCATCATTCCCACTTATGCTCAGATGCGTAATCCGGAACTAGTACCTGATAAAATTAAAGAAGAATTAAAACATATTGGTTTATGGGATTTGCATCCCTATAATCTATTCCGGTTAACCTGGAAAAATGAGCCGGTAGAAACCGGAGGCGGTTTTGGTATGGTTAATTATATAGAATTACCCCCGGAATTGACAGGTGTTAAAGCCCGGATAGTAGTATTGATTGGGAAGTATTTTCCTACAGGTTCTCACAAAGTGGGAGCTACTTTCGGACCACTGGTGGAAAAACTGGTGGCAGGAGATTTTGATCCCACTACTCAGAAGGCATTATGGCCCTCCACGGGTAACTACTGCCGGGGTGGAGCTTATGATTCCTATCTGCTGGGCTGCCATTCCATTGCAGTATTGCCCGAAGAGATGAGTCAGGAACGCTTTGACTGGCTGCATAAGGTGGGAGCTGAGGTATTTGCCACCCCTGGTTGTGAAAGTAATGTAAAAGAAATCTATGATAAAGCAAATGAACTTTGTCATGATCGGGGAAATGAAATTGTGAACTTAAACCAGTTCAGCGAAATTGGCAATCCACTCTGGCATTATGCCGTGACGGGACCTGCTATGGAAGAAGTGTTTAATGATATTAAGACCGAAGATAGCAGATTTAGTTCCGTATTTCTCACGCAGGGTTCAGGTGGCACTTTGGGATCAGCAGAATATCTGCGAACCAGATTCCCCCGGATAATAGTTGGTGCTGGTGAAGCTTTACAGTGTCCTACCCTGTTATATAATGGCTATGGTGGACACCGGATAGAAGGTATTGGCGATAAACACGTTCCTTGGATCATGAACATGCGGAATATTGATATGGTTATAGCTATTGATGATAATCCCAATATTGACCTGATGAGATTATTTAATGAACCAAAGGGACATAAATACCTGCTGAGTAAAGGCGTATCACCTGAAATGATCAATAAGCTGGAGTTGTTAGGTATTTCTTCTATTGCCAATATCATGGGAGCTATCAAGACAGCTAAATATTATGAAATGAATGAAAATGATATTATCTTTACTGTAGCAACTGACAGTATGGAAATGTATGGATCACGCTTATTAGAAAGCAGGGAAAAGCAGGGAGAATATAGTCTTACTCAGGCAGCAGTAGATTATAATGCTGCTTTGATGGGCTTAAGTATAGATAATATGCTGGAGCTTTCTTATTATGACCGCAGAAGGATGCATAATTTGAAATACTTCACCTGGATAGAACAGCAGGGAAAGGATGTGGAAGAGCTTAATGACCAGTGGTATGATGAGCAATACTGGGAAAGACAATTCAATAAAGTAATTGAATGGGATGAAAAGATAAACGAATTCAATGTCCGTACGGGTTTATTACAAAAACTAAAATAGGAATGTAAATGCAAAGTGGATTAGATGATAAGATCATATTTGAGTGCGTAAATTGCGGCAGACACTATTTAGCAACTGAAGTGGAATATCTGTGCCCTGACTGCAGCGCTCAAAATACAATTGATCAACCCCCAAAAGGAGTATTGAAAACCCTTTATGATTATAAAGGCATAAAATCTCAATACGGGAAAAAACTGCATAATCATCTGGAAAAATCCGGTTTCATTGATCTTTTACCAATTAAGAGCAGGGGATCTTTGTCATATTTAAATGTTGGCAACACCCCCCTGTATGAGATAAACATCCCTGAAAATAAGCAGCCGTCACATAAACTTCTCTTCAAAGATGACAGCCAGAATCCCACTTATTCATATAAGGATAGAGCTTCAAACCTGGTATCTGCTGTAGCAAAAGAGAGAGGTATCAATACAATAATCGCAGCTTCCACTGGTAATGCCGGCTCTTCTCTGGCTGGTATTGGTGCTGCTCAAAAGCAAAAGATAATTATTCTGGTTCCAGAGAAAGCCCCCACTGCCAAGCTGATTCAAATAGCTATGTATGGAGCGGAGATCATTCCCGTAAGTGGCAGCTATGATGATGCTTTTGATCTTTCTGTGCTGGCAACCGCAGAACTTGGTATCTATAATAGAAATACCGCCTATAATCCCTTTACGATTGAAGGGAAAAAAACTGCTGCTTATGAGATTTACACTCAATTGGGAGATGAGCTTCCTGACAGAATATTTGTACCTGTGGGTGATGGCTGCATTATAGCAGGTGTCTATAAGGGTTTTGAAGACCTGCTCAGGCTTGGAATAATAGATCACATCCCAGAGATCATCTCAGTAAGGGCAGAAAACCCTGAAACAATTGCTGACTCAATTTCAGTTAAAATACCGCGTAATTATTATATGTCGAAGCAATTTCTGGAGACATACAAAGGCATATCAATTAAAGTATCAGATCACTCCATATTACAAGCTAGCAAAGAATTAGCGGCAAAATATGGATTATTTGCTGAACCGGCAGCAGCAGCAGCTTATGCTGGATATTTAAGCTATATTGAGAAATTTCAGTTGAAAGAAAATAGCCGGAATTTGGTATTACTCACAGGTTCTGGATTAAAAGACGTCAACACAGTATCTGAACAGATTAAACTTCCCCGGTCAATAGAACCTGATATGAAAAATTTAAAGAATAAATTATCCCGATACAGTTGAGGAGGGAAATATATGAAATCTAAACCAAGAAAAGATGGTCTGGCAAAAATAACCGGGAAATGTCGTTTTCTGGATGATTATTCCAGTGAAAATATGCTCCATGGTTATTTGCTCTATGCCACAATAGATAAAGGAACGATCACTGGCATATCTTATCCCCGAGATTATGATCTGAACGAGTTTACTATTGTGCAGACATCAGATATTCCCGGTCAGAATATAGTACCTGAACCAGTATCAGATCAGCCATTTATGACCGGGAAAGAAGTACTCCATTTTGGTCAGGTGATCATGGGAATTGCCCATCCTGATCTTAAAAAACTTATGGGTTTCATTTCTGCCATCAAAATTAAGTATGAAGAAGAAAAAGCAATTACTGACGTAGATACCTGTCTTGATAATAAAGTATATCATTTTGGCGAGTGCATGCACATAAGTCATAAGGATGGAGCAAAGGTTGATCCTGAGCATCTGAAACATATTGAAGAGGTGTTTTATACCCAGCACCAGGAGCAGGCGTATCTGGAGCCTCAGGGTATGCTGGCAGAATATAACCCCAAAAATAACACGATAAAGATAACTGGTACCATGCAATGCCCGTTTTTTGTGCAAGAAGCTGTAAAAACTATTATGGGAAATGCTGTAGATATTGTGATCGTGGAAACTTCTGAAGGAATAGGTGGAGCATTTGGCGGTAAGGAGGATTTTCCTAATCTGCTGGCAGGAATCACAGCTTTGCTTGCCTACAAAGCCTGTAAGACGGTAAAGATAAAGCTCGATCGGGTTGATGATCTGCTGATAACCACAAAAAGACATCCTTCCAGAGTTGCCATTGTTTCCTATACAGATGCTATTACTGGTGAGATCAAAGCAGTTAATATTGATTATCGCCTTGATGCCGGAGCATTTCAAACCCTGTCACCTGTAGTATTACACCGTGGAATCCTGCATGCCGGAGGTGGATATTGTCTGCCTCGCTGCGAGATCAGCGGTTTTTTGCACCAGAGCAATACCCCACCCAATGGTGCTTTTAGAGGATTTGGCGCTCCCCAGGCAATATTTGCCATTGAATCACATATAGATAATATTGGCAGAGCAATAGGTAAAACTCCCCTTGAAATGCGTCAGATAAATATTTTGAGGATAAATGATGAAATGCCTTCAGGACAGATCGTTAAAGAAGATCATCTTAATGAATGTCTGTCACGGGTACTGGAGATTTCTGATTATACTAATAAACACAAGCAGTTTGAGCGCTATAACCAAACTCATAAAGATAAAAAAGGTATCGGGCTGGTAGTGGCTCTGCATGGTGGTGGTTACACTGGTAATGGTGAAAAGTTCTTACAGTCCAAAGTAAAAATGCGACTGGATAAGAATGGAGAAATTCAGATATTTGTAGCAAATGTGGAGATGGGACAGGGAGCTCACACCACTCTTGCTCAGATGGTAAATGAAGAATTAAATATCCCTCTGGAAAAGGTCAATGTCCAAATCCCCAATACCGGAAAAACCCCCAATAGCGGACCTACCGTTGCTTCCAGAACAATATATATAGTGGGAACTTTGCTGCAAAAACTTGCTGCAAAGATAAAGTTAGAATTGAAATGTGATGATCTGATGGCTTATATCCAGGATCATCAGGAGCTATTTCCCAGGGACTATGAACTCAGTTATAAGCCAGACCCTAATGATGATTTTGATGATAAAACCAATCAAGGTATTGCCTATCATGATTTTTCCTGGGCTGCCTGCGTAGTGGAAATTGAATATGATCCTCTGCAATACAAAGCGAAAGTGAAGAAATGCTGGAATGTGCTTGACATCGGTAGAGTGATCAATTATGACATTGCCCTGGGTCAGGTATATGGTGGAGTTACTCAGGCTCTGGGCTGGGCGCTTACAGAGAATATCTATAAAAAGGGCTATCCCAGAACGCGCGGTTTCACTGATTACACTTTGCCCACCGCTGAGGATATGCCAGAAATGATCGTGAAATTTATCCACACTGATTCTAAAGTGGCAAAAGGTCTGGGAGAAATCCCTATGGATTATCCTGCTCCCGCTGTTCGCAATGCCCTTATTCAGGCGACAGGGGTGATCATTAATGATTTGCCACTCACACCTGAACGTATTTATCAAGAGATCAACAGGAGTTCATTATGATAATAAATTTCCACCTTAATGGCAAAGAAACCAGTATTGATACTGATCCTATGCGTCGTCTTTTAGATGTGCTCAGGGAAGATTATAAATTGATTTCTGTAAAAGAATCCTGCGGTGAGGGAGAATGTGGAGCCTGCACAGTACTTTTAAATGATATTCCTGTAACCAGTTGCCTGATAAATATCATTCAGGTAGATGGTGGCAGCGTGATCACTGCTGAGGGTATCTCAGAAACTCCGCTCGGTAAACTGATTACAGATTGCTATGAGGAGACAAATGCAGTACAGTGCGGTTTCTGTTTCCCGGGTTTTCTGGTTACTTCATATCATTATTTGAATAATGACCCTGATATTGATGAAGATAAGATCAAATGGTCCTTATCAGGTAATATCTGCCGTTGCACAGGCTATCGCAAGATCATCGATGCCGTGCAGCTTGCCTGCCATAAATTAGGTGATCAGGAGCAGAAACATGAAAGTATATAAACCAGATAATTTGCCGGATACACTGCATCTATTATCTAAGCTTCCGGGTAAAAAACTGCTGCTGGCTGGAGGTTCTGATCTGAATATTCTCATTAAGCAAGGCAAACTCTCAGATGAAGCGATAATTTTTATCAATCATCTGCCGGAATTGCATGGTGTGGATATATGCAGCACAAAATTGATCATAGGTGCCACCACCACGATCAGCGAAATTTCAGGCTCAGCCATCATCAAAGAGTATTGCCCCTACCTCTCTGATTCCCTGATTGATTTTGCTTCGCCACCTATTGCAAATTTTGCCACGCTTGCCGGAAATATTGCCAATTCATCTCCTACTGCAGACACGGTGCCTCTGCTGCTGGTACTGGAAGCCAAGCTGGTATTGAAATCAGTAACTACCACCCGTATAGTACCCATATCTGAATTTTATACCGGATATAAGAAAACCGTACTTCGGGATGATGAGATGATAATTGCCATTGAAATACCCTTGAATTTTGCCTGCAAATATCAACCGCAATATGTCAAAATCGGCTCCCGCACTGCTCTCACTATTGCCAAAGTCGCTCTTGCTTTTGTGAAATATGAAGATAATTTCAGAATTGCTGCCGGCAGCCTTAATGAATTTCCTCGACGTTTATACAACGTTGAAGAATATCTCACTATTCATCCTCAGAATATCGATGCTTCTGAGCTGATGGATGCCCTAAAAATGGATGTTACGCCCATAAGTGATTTCCGCTCGGACAAAGAATATCGCCTGCAGGTTTGCTTTAATTACCTGCAGAAATTTATCGAATCTGCTAATACTGATTAAAAAACTGGAAGTGAAAATGAACCTGATAGGAAAAGAAGTTACCCGAATTGATGGAGAAGCAAAAGTTACCGGAAAAGCCATTTATGGTAATGATCTCAAATTAAATGAGATGCTCTATGCTGCTTGCAAATACCCCGATATTGTTACTGGAAAGATTCTTTCCATAGATACCTCTATCGCAGAGAAAATGGCTGGTGTGAAGGCAATTGCTCTTTACAAAGATATACCCGGAACTCCCAAGGTAGGACCCATCAGGCAGGATTATCTGCCAATTGTAATGATGAGGTATTCTTCACAGGAGATGTGATAGCAGTTGTTGCGGCAGATAGTCGGGATGCAGCTATCAAGGCGGTAGATGCTGTTAAAGTGGAATATGATCCATACAAGCCTCTTACTGATCCGCGCAAGGCAGTATCTCCCAAAGCAAGATTTATTCATCCTGAATACAAATCTAACATAGTTAATCATTATCCACTGCGCAAGGGTAATATTAAAATCGGGTTTCAGGTAGCGGATGAGATTCTTACCAGAACATATACTACAGGTTTCCAGGAGCATGCCTATATTGAACCTGAAACGGTAACTGTGGAACCTGATAACTCAACTGGTGGGTACAAAGTTCATGGTTCCATTCAAAATCCTTACACTACCCGCAAAGTGGCAGCAATGTATATGGATCTCCCTTTGAACAAGATCAATGTGATGCCCTCGGTAATGGGTGGATCTTTTGGCGGTAAAGATGATGTTATCAATAATATGGTCTGCCGGGCGATTCTTTTATGCCAGATGACAGGGAAGCCTGTTCAGATGACAAATTCTCGTGAAAATTCCCTGCGCGAAAGTTATAAAAGACACCCATATATAATGAATTACAAAGTTGGATATACCCGTGAGGGAAGGATCATAGCCATGAAAATTGATATTCTGGCTGATAGCGGTGCCTATTCTTCTCAAACTTTTTTTGTTACCTGGCGCTCAGTGGTTCAAGCTACGGGTCCCTATGAAATCCCGCATGTAGAAACAGATATCAGATCAGTTTACACTAATAATTCTTATACAGCAGCATTCCGGGGATTTGGTTCTCCCCAGGTAATTTTTGCCCAGGAATCGCTGATGGATGAAATTGCTGTCCATTGTGAACTCAGTCCTCTTGAAGTGCGGCTTATTAATGGCTTCCAGCAGGATAGCATTACAGCTTCCGGGCAGATGCTATCTGAGCACAAGGTATCGCTGAGGCAGGTATTGGATACAGTAGTAGAAAAATCTGATTTCGTAAATAAATGGCAGGCAAATAGAGAATTTATTAAATTACCTCCCCGCTACCGAAAGGGTATTGGAATGGCATGCAGCTATAGAGGTTGCTCTCTGGGAGCAGAAGGAACTGATGTATCCTCTGCTATTGTATCTATCCAGGCTGACGGCAGTTTGATCATTGTCACCGCTGTATCTGAAAATGGACAGGGTTTGCAGACTACCATGTGCCAGATTGCCTGTGAAACATTAGGTGTCCCGCTTGAAGATGCTATTTTCCTTTCACCCCAGACTTCCACTATTGCCGATGGTGGTCCCACAGTGGCATCACGAGGTACTATTGCTGGAGGAAATGCTGTAACTGATGCTGCGGAGAAACTTAAGAATGACATCTTTGAGATTGTCAAAACTGAGCTCAAAGTAAAAGAGCTCAAAGATACTGTCTGGAAAGAGGGCATGATCTATACAAAGTCAGCAAAAAATCTCAAACCGGCTCTCAGTTTCAAAGAGGCAGTGGATAAAGCACTTCAGGCTGGGATAAATCTTTCAGCTTACGGCTGGTTCAAAGCTCCTGAGGTTTCCTGGGAAGAAGAAACCGGCAGAGGTGATGCCTATTTCACCTATGTATATGGTTGTCAAATTGCTGAAGTCACCGTTGATTCCTTTACCGGCAAAATTAGTGTTGATCAGGTTTATGCCGCTCATGATGTGGGGCAAACCATCAATCTTCTGGGTGCACAGGGTCAGATATATGGTGGAATTGTGCAAGGTATGGGTTATGCCTGCACAGAAGATTTCAATATTTCCGCTGGAGAGGTGCTTTCAGATAATTTTGATACTTACCTTATTCCCACAATCCAGGATATTCCTAAAATTACTGCAATATTGATAGAAAATTCAGATAAAGCTGGTCCATTTGGAGCAAAAAGTCTGGGTGAACCAACTTTTGAACTCATCTCAGCTGCCATAAATAATGCTCTATATAATGCTATGGGCGTAAGCTCTGCGGCGCTGCCTTTATCACTTGAGCAGGTATTTCTTCATCACAATCTCAAAAAACCTGAACGACAGAGTATGATAGCCTGCAAAACTGAATCCAGCTCCAGCCCCTCAATCATATCTGCTGAAACTATTACCCCAAAAACTCTAAAACAGGCATTAAAATTACTATCTGATGGTAAACATGATATTCTGGCGGGAGGTACTGATCTGATGATCAAGATGCGTAATTCAGCAGAAACTCATCACGTGATCAATATCAAGCCACTTACAGAATTAAACTATATTTCTTTAGAAGATGACACGCTCCAGATTGGCAGTACTATCACTTTTGCTGAGATCATCACTAATCCCCTGGTGAATACGCATTTTCCGGTTTTGGCATCTGCCTGCTCGTTGGTTGGTTCTACCCAGATCAGAAATATTGCCACTATTGGCGGAAATCTGGTAAATGCTGCTCCATGCGCAGACAGTATTCCACCTCTCATCTTTTATGATGCTTTTTTGACGCTCACAAATGCCAAAGGCACTCGCACTATTCCCATGAAAGATTTCATCATCAAAAGTTATCATACGGCAATCGAGCCAGATGAGATTCTCACAGCAGTAAATATTCCCTTGGCTAAGCCTACCAAATCATTCTCCCATTATTTCCAGCTTGGCAGACGAAAGGCTCTTAATATCACCAGACTCAGTATTTGTGCCAGAATAGAATTTGACCAGGACAAAAAAATCTGTAACTGCCGGATTGTTGCCGGTTCGCTACTCGATAAACCCTGTCATCTTCCGGAACTGGAAGAATTCATTATTGGTCGCTGGATTGATGAAAAACTCTATCGTGATCTGAAATACCGGCTTAATAGTATACTAACCCCCAAAATCGGTAAAAGGTGGTCTGCATCTTACAAAATTCCCGTGTTCGTTAATCTCGTGATAGCCGCCATGGCTGATTTTAAAACCCAATTAAGTGAGTATGAAAATGATCAAACTTAAATTTACTCTTAATAACCTCCCTCGGGAGTTAATTGTTCCTGATAATATGAGGCTATTAGACCTTATACGTGATGAATTGAATCTTACCGGCACCAAAGAAGGGTGCTCCGTGGGTGAATGTGGTGCCTGCACGGTATTGATGAATGGTAAAGCAGTCTGCTCTTGCATGATACTCGCCTGTCAAGTGATGGATGCTGAGCTTGAAACCATCGAAAACGCTGCCCAGGACAAAATACTTAAAACATTGCAGGATAGTTTTCTAAAAACCGGTGCCGTGCAATGTGGATTTTGTACCCCCGGCATGATCATGAGCGCTAAAGCTTTGCTATTGGAAAATTTGCAACCTTCAGAAGATCAGATCAAAACCGCCCTGGAAGGTAATCTCTGCCGCTGTACAGGATACGTCCAGATCATAGAAGCTGTACAACTGGCTGCTGGCATTATTCACAAGGATAGTTAATGCTCCTTACCTCCATTATTTTAGCGGCAGGAAACTCTACCCGCATGGGCAGAGATAAAGCTCTTATGAAGATAGAAGGTATTGCGGCTGTGGATATGATAACAAACAAACTTCAGGAGTTTTCCTCAAAAATCATTATTGTCACTGGAGCAAATCATCAGAATCTGGAAGAACATCTTCTTAATCAAAATGTTGAATTTGTTAATAATCCCCAGCCTGAACAGGGTATGTTCTCATCTCTCAAATTAGCCCTCAAGGTTGATGCTATTTCAGCTTATTATCTTATTCACCTGATAGATCAGCCATTTATCGCTCAGGATACCTATCAAACCCTGGTCTCGGCTATTGATGATCACCACCAGTTGTTTTTACCGGTGCTTATATCTCAAAATCGAACTGGACATCCTCTGATTGTTTCTCCCCAGGTTGGTGGACGTATTTTAAAAGCTGATGTCAGCGAAAATCTCCGTACAATTATTCAATCCCTGCCGGAAAATATCATCAAACGGATTCCAGTTAATGATCCCAATATTCTCGATAATATCAATACTCCTGAGCAATTGAAAGATAAATTAACTGAAATAGGAATATAAATGGAAACTTCTTTTAATCAAATCATCATCAAAGCAGCAGATAATCTCCAGAAAAATACCCCTTTCGTGATGGCTACTGTGTTGGAATCTATAGGCGGAACTCCCTGCCGCAGCGGATTCAAAATGATTGTCTATCCTGATGAAAATTTTGAAGGTACTGTGGGTGGTGGACTCATTGAACATAAAATTCGCGCTGCCTGCCTTGATATATTTACCTCCAAAGAAAACAAACTCCTCCAATTTGAACTCACTGAAGCAGAAACCGGGATCGGCATGAAATGCGGGGGAGAAGCCAAAATCTTCCTGGAATATTTTGCCCCATCCAGAACCATCTATCTATTTGGTGCCGGACATCTCTGTAAAAGCATTTTGCCCATCCTGAAATCACTCCAATTCCACCTGGAGGTAATTGATAATAGAGCAGACTATGCCAGCAGGGATAGGCTTCCTCAGGCTGACACAGTTATCTGCCAGGACTATCTCCAATACGCTAAAGAATTTCTCCCAGCTCCCCAGGATGCAGTGATCATCTTCACCCACGCTCATTCAAATGATTATGATATCCTCTTAAATATCTGCCAGCGGAATTTAGATATCACCTATCTGGGTATGATAGCATCCCGCCAAAAAGCTGCTGATAACCTCCAGCAATTAAAAAATATCGGAATCTCCCCTCAGCAACTCCAAAAGATTCACACCCCCATAGGCTTAAATATTGCCAAAACCACCACCCAGGAAATTGCCATCAGCATCACTGCCGAACTACTTGCCATTTATAATAAAGTAACAAATATCAAATCCCTCTCCGAATTACCTCAAAAGTAATTTTTATAAATCATATAAGACCTATAGGACATATATCGAAATTAAATATCTCTATCACAATTATTTATCTATCATCAACCATCCCTATACTAGCCCAAGTTTCATTACTAATCTGCTAAGTTACTGAGGTATAAAAGAGTTCATTTTTTTCGGGGTACTACAATCGACACTTGAGATTCTTTTCTTTTTTATAGATCTCTTGAATTTTATATTCAATAAATCATATAATTCCTTCATATCTTTTTCAGGTTGTCCAGTTATTCTGACATGA
>JAVCCT010000262.1 GCA_030765325.1 Candidatus Stygibacter frigidus
AGTTCAGCGTGATCTGCTGCCCATCGTGGAAGGCTCAAACGTGCCTACCAAGCATGGCATCGTGGATACTTCTCATATCCTTTTTATCGCAGCAGGAGCTTTTTCAAGTGTCAAACCTTCGGACTTGATCCCCGAACTTCAAGGCAGATTCCCGATCAGAGAAGAGCTGAACAGTTTGACGAAGGATGATTTTATCAAAATACTCTCTTTACCGCAGAACTCACTTACAAAGCAGTATAAAGCGATGCTAAAAACCGAAGGTGTGAATCTTAGTTTTACTGAAGACGCTCTGGAAATGATCGCTGAATACACGGCACAGGCAAATGAAAAGATGGAAGATATTGGTGCGAGGAGACTGCATACTATCCTCAATACTCTACTGGATGATTATCTTTTTGATATTCCAAATAAAAAGATAAAATCTATCGAGATAAAACCTGACTTTGTGAAAGAAAAATTGCAAGATATTATCGATAGTGAAGACCTCTCCAAGTATATTCTCTAATCTATGAAATCAAGGCAGACTGACCTTACTACCGGGAATCTGCTCCGTAATTTGATCATATTGGCTTTGCCAATTATGGCTTCAAATCTGGTGCAGACGCTCTATACTGTAACGGATGCGTTCTGGTTAGGTAAACTTGCCGAAGGTGCCCGGGGTGCAGTCGCTGCCGTGGGGATCAGTTTTCCGCTTATTTTTTTTCTGCAATCATTTGGCTTTGGCTTTGTGGTTTCCGGTAATTCCCTGATCGCCCAGTATAAAGGAGCAGGTCTTACAGAAAATATTAAGAGAGTAACTGGTCAGTATGTGCTTATTATGGTTGCTATTGCCACTATTTTCCTGGTTGCCAGTCTTTCGCTTTTAGATAATATCTTAGGTTGGCTAAATACTCCCGCAGAAATTCTGGATGTCACCCGTGATTATATGTCCATCATCATACCCGCCCAGGTTTTCATGTTCATATTTATCGGTATCCAAAGTTTTTATCATGGAGTAGGTGACACGGTTATCCCCATGAAAATCCAGATGATCTCAGTAGGTATAAATCTGGTGATAGACCCGCTAATGATTTTCGGTATCTGGATATTCCCGGAAATGGGCGTTCTTGGAGCTGCTTATGCCACTTTATTTGCCCGGATCCTGGCTGCTGTTATGGCGGTGGCATCTCTTGCCATTTATCATAAAGAACTTCTGCCCACCCTCAAAGATATTATTCCCGATATGAAAATGCTCAAAAAGATCATTTCTATCAGTATCCCTGCTTCTTTTGGACAATCCATGACAAGTTTCGGGTTCGTCTTTCTCCAAAGCTTTGTGAATGGTTTCGGCACTGTTGTGATTTCCACAAATATGCTCAGTATGCGCATTCAAAGTTTATTTATGATGCCGGCGATGGGACTTTCCACTGCTCTCTCAGCTGTGATCGGTCAAAATCTGGGTGCCAGAGAAGTGCAAAGAGCCAAAGAAAGCGTAGGCATCGCACTCAAACTTATTGCTTCGATCATGACTGTCGGCGGGGCGACGATCTTCTTTTTCGGAGGTTCGATCATTAAAGTATTTATAGATGACCCTGCGGTAATCGCGCTGGGTGCTCAAGTGATGAAAATCACCTGCTTCACATCTTTTATTTTTGCCATTATCTTTGTGTTCATTGGGGTTTTTAATGGCTCAGGACACACCAAATCTACCATGGTCATCAATATCGCCAGATTATGGGTATTCCGCATCCCACTGGTTTTCATACTCTCAGGTGCTATAATGAATTACTGGATTTTCTGGAAACCACCTTTGGCAGGAATTTTTACTTTCCTGGCATATCCTTTCCGAGAAAAACCCTATTTTGCCCTCTGGTATTCTATGCTGGCAAGTAATATCCTCTCAGCCACCTGGGCATACATCATCTACCGCAAAGGCAAATGGCAAAAAGCTAAAATCCATAACTAAAACAATCTCAGTAAACATAGTAATAAAATAATTCCCACTAAGTCAGGACTTGTAACGGTACTCCAGACAAGAGTTGACTGGGCGGTCAGTATGAACTACTCAACCCAAATAAGTGGACGTGCCCCGCCTGAGTACTCTCAGGTGGATTCCAGAAGTCCTGCCCGAAATACGTTGAGAACTCCTGATCCTGACATTTATCTGTCAATGGCATTTTACATTGGTACAGTTAACCTGACTTTCGCACTTTGCCCTCAAAAATAAAAATCATGCTTAAACCCATAAAACATTATATATAATGATATTAACTATATATTATGTCACTTTTATCCCATTTTTGTGAATTTTTAACTGTTTGTACAGTAATGACTTAAGATTTCAATATCTCGAATGTAGTGCCTGCCTAAATGACTTTTTAGCCATTTTTTATTTGACAGCTATTTTGCTTTTTTTATTCTTGGTTTTGATCCAAGGAGGTAAGCATGTTTTTCAAAGAAACGAAAACAGATAAGGGCAAAACACCCGTTCTACAGTTGATAGAGAGTGTGAGAACAAATAAGGGCCCCAGACAGAAAATAATAGTCTCGCTTGGAACAGATTTAAAGATTCCAAAGAAGCTAAGAAAACAAGTGGCTCATTGTGTTAAAGAATTGCTATTGGGTCAATTAGTGCTGTTTAATGAACCTAAAGTTTCCTTTTATGCAGATCAGATTGTCAAAAAGATTCAAACTGAAGGCAAATGGCAAAAGTCTTATGATAAGCTCAAAGATGCAGAAAATTCACACCAGGAACGCGAAACTGCAGAAGTATATATAAATGAAGTCCAGCATTCTTACAGTCGTGAATTGGGCAGCGTTCTCATAGGTCATCACTACTGGAATCTGTTGAATTTCCCTCAGATATTGAGCAATTGTGGATTTAATAAGAGTCAAATTACAACTGCCGAAATATCGGTGTTAAACCGTCTGATTTCACAGGACAGTGAGCATG
>JAVCCT010000356.1 GCA_030765325.1 Candidatus Stygibacter frigidus
ACCCGTCCCAAACACCGGCTCTGCCGGTGTTCGGGACGGGAGGGTGAATATAAATTATAAAACTCCAGGTAGTCGCTCCGCTCCAACCTGGGGCTACAAATAAATATCACCTACGGTGAAAATCTTCAAAATATATTGAACAGTCTCCTTAGACAAGTTGGAAATATCAGATATTAATTCATTGACTATTTTTAACAAAATACTCTTTTGTCCAAAAGGAAATATGGAGAATAAAATAAAAGAGAAGATATGAAAAAATTGATAAAAGTATTGATGCTTGAAGACAATCCCTCAGATGCAGCCCTTATCCTTAGAGAATTACGGAAAGCATGGCAGGATGTATTATATCAGCGAGTGTTTTCTCGAAACGACATGAAAAAGCTTCTCTTTGCTGAAGATTGGGATCTAATAATCTCAGACTATTCCATGCCTCAATTTACAGGGATAGACGGGTTGGAGATATTAAAAGAAAGTGGTCTTGATCTGCCTTTTATAATGGTATCAGGCACAATGGGTGAAGATGTTGCAGTATCCGTGATGAAATCTGGAGCACAGGATTACATTTTAAAAGATAAACTGCATCGATTAGTTCCCGCAATTGATAGAGAGCTTTTTGAAAAGAATCTCAGGTCTGAACATAAAATCATCAGCAAAGCCCTTGATGAAAGTGAAGCTATCAGCCAGGCAGTGATTGAAGGTTCTCCGATCGGGGTATCAGTACGAGATAGAAATGGAACTTTGAAACTTCATAATAAATCCTGGAAAAATATCTGGGGAATGAGTGAAGAGCGGATTGAGGAATATAAAAGCAAAAAAACGAAATTAAACTTTGATAAAAAAGATTCCTACCTCGGATTATATCAGCAGCAGGTAAAGAAAGTATATGAAGAAGGTGAAGATCTTTACATTCCTGAGCTGAAATTAAAAGGGAGAAAAAATAAAGGGGCTGAATGGATATCTCAACATTTTTATGCCTTAAAGGGTGACGATTCTGAAGTTAAAAGAGTCGTAGTTCTCACAGAAGATATTTCAGAACGTAAAAATAGTGAACAGAAACAGAATCTTACCAGGAGAATACTGCAATTATTAAATGCTCATGTGGAGTGGGAACTCCTGCAAAAACAGATATTGCAGGAAATACAGCAAGTGATGGATGTAGAATGTCTGGCAATAAGATTTAATCGGAATGATGATTTTCCTTATCTTGAAACTCTTGGTTTTAGTGAAGAATTTGTAAAAAGTGAATCTTCTCTGACCAACCATAACTTAATAAAAAAGAATAAGAACAACCTGAAATGCCTTTGTGGAAAAATTATCCGGCAGGAATTAAATTACAATCTTCCATATTTAACAGAAAATGGTAGTTTCTGGACAAATGATCTTGGCGAATTAGTAAAGACTCCTGAATTCCAAAATGATCAGATAATCACCCGGCATTGTTGTGATAAGGAAGGCTTTAAATCAATGGCATTGATACCATTAAAATCTGATGATGTTACAATTGGTTTGATCCAGTTAAATGATAAGCGCAAAAATGTCTTTTCAACGGAAATGATAAAACACCTGGAAGAAATTGGAGTTACAATCGCAATTGCATTCCAAAGAAAACAATCTGAACAAAGAGTAATAGATAGTGAGAAGCATTTTAGGAGCCTTTTTGAGAACTCTGTAATGGGCATCTTTAGAATTTCTAATCAAGGCAAAATATTAATGATGAATCCCTGTCTTCTAAATTTCCTGGGTTATAGCTCTTTTGAGGAATTCTCTACAAGCACTATTCCTCCCGCAGATGATTTTTTAAGGATTATCAGAAAATTATTTAATAATATCAGATTGAATCCTGAACATACAAATCAGTTTGAAGCCAGCTGGACAAGAACTGATGGCAAGAGCATCTATGTGCGCACAACAGCAAAAACGATTTTAAATGACAAAAATGAATTAATGTATATTGATGGTACTATAGAAGACCGAACAGACAGAATGAAAACCTCTCGTGAATTACTGGAAAGTCGTGAATTATATAGAAGCCTGGTAGAAAAAGCTAACGTTGGAATCGTTACTGACGATATTAATGGTGAAATAACTTACTTTAATAAGAAGTTTGCTGAACTTTTGGGATATTCTCAGGAAGAGATGTCAGAATTAACCTATAAAGAAATATTCCATCCAACTCAACTGACAATGATGCAGGAACACCATAATAAACGAGTAAATGGCAAGGAAGCCCCTACCAATTATGAAATACGAGGAATTAAGAAGGATGGAACTATTATAGATCTGGCAATCGCTGTTGATCATATTCTTGATGATGAGTTTAATATTATTGGAACCCGGGCATTTCTTTGGGATATAACAGATAGAAAACAATCAGAGGCAATACAGTCAGCACTTTATAATATCTCCATGGCAATCAGTTCATCAGAAAGCTTGAGTGATCTCTATATCAAGATCAAAGAACATCTGGGAACCATAATTGACACTACTAATATTTTTGTGGCAATGTATGATAAAGAAAAGGATGAATTAAGTCTCCCCTTTGAAGTTGATGAAAAAGATCATTTTGAAACTTTTCCAGCCGGCAACTCGATCACATCATACGTAATAAATCAAGGAGAACCGGTTATGCTGCTTGAGCCAGATATATTTGCTCTGGCTAAAAAAGGTGAAATTGATTTGATTGGTACATCCGCAAAAGTATGGTTAGGCGCGCCATTAAAGGTCAAAGATGAGATAATTGGTGTTATTGTGGTTCAGAGTTATGATAACCCTAATTTATATACCAGAAAAGACCTGCAGATATTATCTATCATCTCAAACGAGATTGCTATTGCAATTGATAAAAAACGGGCTGAAGATAATCTGCGCAGAACAAATGAGGAATTGATCATCTTACATAAGAGCCTGGAAGAGAAAGTTATAGAGGCAGTGTCAGAATCAAGAGAAAAGGATCATGTGATTATGCAGCAATCACGTCAGGCAGCAGTTGGAGAGATGATCTCCAGTATAGCACATCACTGGCGTCAGCCTTTAAATATTATTGGCGTAACATTCCAATCCGTTCGGGAAGCTTTTGAATTTGAAGAACTTTCCAGTGAATACATGGAAGAAAAGACTGAAATAATCATGGAAATTCTACAATCTCTTTCCAAGACTATTGATACTTTCCGCTTTTTCTACAGCAGAGACGATTCAATAATTGATTTTAATCTTAATAAAGCAATATCTAATTCGATTTATACCATACAAAGTAAGTTTGAAGACAGCAAAATTACTCTTAAGACAGAAATTAGTGAAAATTGTATTATAACCGGAAATGAAAGTGAATTCTCTCAGGTATTTCTTAACATTATAAATAATGCTTATGATGTACTGCTGGATAGAAAAATAGCCAATCCTTCCGTAGAAGTTAAACTCATCGAGTTTGATGATCACATCAGATTATCTGTGCGTGATAATGCTGGTGGTGTTAATAATAAGATAAAAGATAAAATATTTGAACTATATACATCTACAAAGAAGAATCTTAATAATACCGGGATTGGATTATACATTGCTAAATTGATCATCGAAAAACACATGAACGGAAAATTGTATCTTATCAATCATGATGATGGTGCAGAATTTGTTATAGAAATATAAATCCTGTTCTTAATAAATGAAAACCCGGTAGTTGATGCTCCCGGGTTTTTTTTATGTCAATTTTCTGCTATTTTAAAAGCAGAGCTTTGTTTATATCATTTCCTGAATCTGAGATCATGCGGAAGTAGTAAATTCCACTTGGTTGTAAGCGACTTCTATCATCCTTTCCATCCCAGTTTACTTTGTAGATTCCAGTTTGATATACCTTCTTCACAAGGGTTTTCACATGCTGTCCTCGAGAATTATATACATCAATACTGATATGCTGATCTGAGCTGACAGTGAATTCTATAGTTGTTTCAGGATTAAATGGATTTGGATAATTTCCTGTTATCGCTGTAACTGAAGGTATTATTTCCTCTCCATTATTATCAGTTTCTTCCACATGCACTATCCAGGTGACATTATATGAGTAATTGCCATCAGTAATTATGCAGCGAACCACAAAAGTGCCATCCTCATCAAATAGATATGAGAAATCAGGAAGATCACCCACAACTGGCTGATTATTTACTCTCCAGCTATATACTGGTTCACTGTCAATATCAGTAACTTCTACATGGAAATCTACTGTAGAATGCTGTAAGGTGTCAATTTCTGTTTCAACTGGTGTAAATGATATTATTACTGGAGGATCATTCACTGGATTTACAGTTACTGTCATTTCTTCCCGGAAAATCTCCCGTGCCTGTAGATCATTAACCATAATTGAGACTATTTCACTACCATTCCAGTTTGGAGTTGCAGTAAATATAATCGTCATGCCAAAAATATTGGCTATGATATTTGTATTTCCACTTATTGTACAGATAAGCTCATCCCCTTCCACATCATAAGCATATTCACTTATATCAAAGGCAAGAGAGCCATCTTCATTAAAACTTACTTCATCAGGTAAATCTAATGTAGGTGTGTCATTTACAGAATTTACTATTAGCAGGAAGCTGTCTTCAATCTGAGCTCTACCTTGATCGTCACTGATAGTGAGAGATATTGTAGTTTCTCCAAACCAGTTAGCAATCGGTGAAATTGTGACAATTGAGCCAGTCAAATCAATTTGGATATTAGTTTCATCAAAATCAACTTCATAACTCAAATCATCACCATCAACATCAGCATAGTAATTATCAAGGTCTAAAGTAATACTTTCAAAATCTTCATCAACTATATATGGATCAGGAATTTGTACATTGATATAGGGTGGATCATTTACGCCAATCACAGTTAACGTAAAGGTATCAGATATATTCATTACAGCATCATTAGCTGTCACAGTTATCTGAGTAACTCCGTTCCAGTCAGGTATAGGTGCCAGAGTCATAATGCCATTCTGGATGCTAAGCTCAACCTGAGTGTTTGCGTAAGAAGCAGTATAACTGAGAGAATCTGCATCAATATCATAAAAATGCAGAGACAGGTCAGTTACTATCGGATCTGCATCTTCCAGCAATTCCAGGTCAGCCAAAGGCATGATCAATAATGGATTATCATTTACTGGAATTACATTGATCGGAATTATCTCACTATCAATTCCATCAAAACCGTCATTGACAATAAATTCCACGTTTTCGATTCCATTCCAATTTGAAGCCGCAGAAAGTGTTACTAAAAGCCCGTTTGTTACCTGTACTATCACATTCTGATTCCCAGAATATGTAATATATAAAGAATCCAGATCTGGATCAGATACATACTGAATAAAATCAATTGTTAATTGAGTATCTTCATTAAATACAAATCCACCATCCGGCAAATCTATTTCTGGATACTGATTTGCCACAAAATGAATAGGTAATGGTTCTTCTGGTGAGCCAATATCTCCACCGGGGTTTGACAATACGCTATATACATCATCAAATATCCAGTTATCGCTGGCATCCCAGATACGGAATTCCACTTCCTCAATAATCTCACCCTGAATATTCATTGATACATAAGCTATATCCTGGAGAATAAAGATATTTCCAACTCCTCTGCACTGATCATCTACAAAGGCACCTACGATATCTTCTACCCCTGCCTGCTGATTATTAATCATTACAGAACCATAGGCAATGGTACTGTTTGTATATACTACAGGCATCCAGTTTTCATTTAAATAAACTTCTACGCTCCAGTTCTGCGTTAAGGAAAATTCCTCGTCTGATACTGTCACATAAATTTCAGTAGCACTTACATCATCAAATGTATAGCTAAGATTGCTACTATTCTCTACTAAAAGCACTTCGTTACTATACCATTGGTATGTCAGATCAGAATCAGGATCATAAGCTTCTATACTGAAATCTACCATTTCTTCCCGGAATACTGTGAAACTGGCACTCACTGGTGAATAATCATTGATAACAGGACCATCATTAACCGGTGTAACGGTATAGACAAAACTGTCAGATATTTCATATTCACCGTCATTGGCAGTTACCATGATTGTTCCATAACCAGACCAGTTTTCAGAAGAAGATATCGTCATGATCCCGTTTGCCAGTATAACTGTAAGTTCCGGCTGACTATTTGTATAACTGAATTCCAGTGTATCTGTATCAATATCCACAAAATAGGCTCCCAGATTGATCATATATGGAATATAGTCTTCCACTACTTCTATGTCTTCAAGTGGGCTGATCAAAGCTGGTGCATCATTCACACTTACTACTACGATATCTGTCTGTTCACTAACTGTTGCTCTGGATTGATTATCGCTCACGGAGAATGTTATTGTTTCGGTTCCATACCAGTTAGCTATTGCTGAAATTGTTACAATATTTCCGGCTATCGTAGCAGTGATGTATTCATTTTCCTCTAATTCCAGTGTTAGCGAATCTCCATCAATATCAGAAATGTAAGGTGCAAAATTATCAGTTATACTGCTGTCTTCTTCAAAACTAAAGGTTTCCGGCAGATTGATTACAGGCAAATCATTAACAGGCATTACCTGTATCAAGAAATATGTGCTGGTAACAGCTCTATTTACATTATCACTTACATTTATTGTGATAGTAGTTGTTCCATACCAATTTGGTAGAGAAGAGATTGAGACAATCCCTTCCGCCAGGCTAATCTGGATTTCATTATCATCATAATCAATTGCATAAGTGAGTGAATCATTTTCCACATCTTCAAAATGTTCGCATAAGTCTATCTCAAACTGAGCAAAATCCTCATCCAAAATAAACGTCTCAAATGGAACTGTTAATATGGGAGCATCATTCACTGGTAAGATCACTATTTCCACATTATCTACTGCTTCACCACTCATTTGATCATCCACCGTAAAGGTTAATGTTTCAGTTCCATTCCAGTTTGCATCTGGTGATATACTCACCAGCATCTCGGTGATTTCCACTGTTAGGTGTTCACTGCCCTCACATGATAAAACCAATTCATCTTCTTCATCACAGTCAATTACATAATCACTGAAGTCTTCTAATATCTCCATATCTTCATTACCAGAAAACTCTTCCGGTAAATCGATTATCGGTAGATGATTGATATTAAAGGTTCCTGTCAAAAGGTAAGGATATTCAAGACTACCCACAGTCGTATCAACTGCAAACATGATGCTCTCTTCACAATCAAACACCATATCAGATAATACTGAATATATTTTGAAGGTTATCTCCTCTAAGCCTGTCGTATCAGAGACGATGGTCATATTCCAGACATCCGGTCCTGTAAAAAAATCAGCTACAGCCCGGCAGTCTTCTTCCCCCCCTGGCCCAAAAGCTGCCAGCATATTTCCATTTTCATCCACATTTGTGAAATTCTCTCCGTCAACCGTTACAGTATTAAATAATACCATATTATATTGAGCACCAGTGATTGGCTCCCACATTGGTGATTCACCCCATAGCAAACCATAGAAAATAAACAACATAACTAATATTGCCAGGATTTGTTTCATATTAAGTTCCTCGCTTTATTTTCGATATTTCTCCCAAAAACATTTCTCTATGCGAAATTCATATAATTTTAGCACATCTGTCAATATATTTCCCTGCTTCTCTATATTATTTCTTTTATGGAAGTTTCAGTACTTTTATATAACTATTTTTTACTGCTTTTTTCTTCTAAATTTTCACCTTGCAATTGTTCATCTATTACGGACTCATATAATAAAGAACCGGGCAGTAAGAATACCTGCCCGGTTCAATAGTACTTATTTTACTTTATTTTTCGTTATTTGATCAAAAGAACTTTTCTCTGCTCTGTTTGACCGTTGATATTTACTCGTACAAAATAAATTCCACTTGCTCTCTTTGCTGCTGACCACACTACTGCATGATCGCCGGCATCCTGTCTGGCATCAAGCAGAGTTTCCACTTTCTGACCTTTGCAGTTATAAATATCTATCTTCACTGTCCCTTCACTTCCCATATTATAACCAATTGTGGTCTCAGGGTTAAAGGGGTTAGGATAGACTGATCTTATTCCACTGGCAATAACTGGTTCAGTGATCATCAAGTCGCCTCTGACACTGTTTGCCGATGTGAATATGCGCTGTCCTTCCAAATTCTCCACTGGAATGCGCAATATCTCTCCGCTGACTGGATATGCTGATGCGATTGCAACTTTGTCACCCCAGACGGCTGAAATAAACTGATCATTGATCTGCAGTTTCTCTGCTTCCAGTTTAAATGGAAATTCCAGACTGGCTGAATATAATTCACCAGTTGCTGTGATAACCAGCTCTTCCCCATCAAAGTAATAATCAAGTTTTGTTGATGGTATATCATTGATACGTGTATTTGCCGGGAATTCATCGATGATTCCAACTACATACTGCAGGATAAGTGCTGCATCATAAGCTTCCACAGAACCGTTTCCATCCACATCTGCCAAATTTTCCGGGAAAGGATCAACTGGAGTCGGCATACCCACTGTATACTGTAAAACTATTGAAGCATCATAAGCTTCTATCTCACCATTGCTGTCCACATCTCCAATAGTACCTGATATTCCTCCAGCATAATACAGATATGAACGGATCATCAGATTACCATCAGTTACTGCTTCCCAGATATTACCCACTGTTTTATAACTTTGTCCTTCCACACTGTCAGTATCTTTTCCTATTGCACTGATATTTGCCATCTCGAAGATAGACACATAATATGATCCACTATCAAAAGTTACATTTTCCAGATTTGCCTCAGGAATAGCTATTGTATTCCAACCAGTAGTTAGATTATCTGGAGAAACCATAAATTGCGCCAGATATGCAGATCCAGGCATTCCACCAGCTCCACTATCATCATATATCCGCATCACTAACTGACCTGTATTAAAAGTCTCTACAAACAATCTTATATGGGTTAACACACAACTGCCGTTTGCGTAACTAGGATCAAATTTCACTGCCATACTTTGAGCAATACCTACATTAAAGCCTTCTTCAGCAGTACCATCATCATAAATCATTTCTAAAGTATTATCAGACATGATATAAGCCGCTGCTTCATTACTTAATGCACCATCCTCATCATCATAAAGAGCAGTAACTACATAATAATTCCATGCTCCAACTTCAGGAGTTTCATGCAGATATGAAGGAGTATCAGAAGGATCTACAGTAGCGATATTAACATAATTCTCACCACTTACATCTGAATACCATACATTGTAACCAGTAACGTTACGGCTCAAAGTAGGAGCAGTATTAGTCATCACTCTGCCACCATCTACATAGGTATGAATATTCCAGTTGCCTTCAAGACCTAAAGCCGTCCATCCACCAGGAGAACTTGCAACCCATTCACCTTTACCAATTACAGCAGGACCTGCATCAACACCACAAGGATGCTCGCCTGCGATATGAGTAGCTGAATAACCAATCCAGTACTTTGTTCCACCTTCAATAGTAACTGGAGTATCAAGGTCAATAGTAATCCAAGCATCAGCAGGTGCAGTAAAGGTCTGGTTATAAATTTCTGTCCCACCGTAAGAACCTGTCCATACATAGAGTGTACTTGCCGAAGGAGCAT
Source organism: Candidatus Stygibacter frigidus (assembly GCA_030765325.1). Lineage (GTDB taxonomy): Bacteria > Cloacimonadota > Cloacimonadia > Cloacimonadales > TCS61 > Stygibacter > Stygibacter frigidus. Next base: position 9,624 of record JAVCCT010000356.1, read on the forward strand.
CACTAATATATATTTCAACCTGAGTAATATCACCGCCAATATAAGCCATCATATCGTCTTGATCGAAGCATACAGCAGCGTAAATATCTCCACCCTCAATGTATCCTATAGCATTATCATTTGTTCCATTATCCCATTGCAGCCAGCCTTCTCCGCCACCTTCAATGATAGGATCCCATGATAAGACAACCTGATCGTCGTCAGTAGTTTCTGCCATCAGATTTTCAGGAGCTGGTCCCATATAAATTTCCTGCATTACTTGGAAATTATCAATTCTGAGACCACCAGGAACTACTTCATCGGTAATATTTGAATGCATTCCAAAACGGAACTGAACGTTGCGTCCTGCCAGCATTGTGATGTCCTTATACTCAACACCCCAGCCATCTGTAAAGAGGGTCCAGGTATCAATAGCACCAGTAAATACGTAGTTATCTCCATCTGGGTCGTACAACGGATTTGAGATTGAAGTCCAACCAAGCCAGCTTTCTCCTGGTAACTGTGATCTAACTTCTACATGGATATAATCACAATCAGGGAAAGTACCTTCATCAAGCATAGTTTCGACATAAATATCCCATGTGAAAATACCCTCTTCAGGCA
>JAVCCT010000053.1 GCA_030765325.1 Candidatus Stygibacter frigidus
GTTATACTGGACTTTTCAAGCGGCAAAAATTGGTGATCTGGTAACAAAGGGAGCAGCAGGTAAACTAACTGCTAATATTAATTTTGATGGGAATGAATTTCAATTTACATTTGGTAAAGAAACAGCCAGGCAGATCAACTTCCTGGAAAATCATGTTAAACCATTAGCGAGTAATTCTATATTTTTACCGGCAAAGGAAGTAATATCTTTGCAAAAGATAATTTTAAAGACAAGAGAAGTAGATAAATTATTTGGATTTGATGATACATACCTTGATCTGGCAAGAGCATTACGGCAGACATTGAAGAGAGGTAGAAACTATGCAGGTTTTTCTAAGGCTCGAGAAAAATTAAAAGATATTGTTGGTGGCAGAATAGAATATGATCAAACTTCTGATGAATGGATTTATCGAAATGAAAAAAATCAGAAATTTGAAGTTGGAGTTACAGCAGAAGGTATCAAGAAAATTGCAATATTGGATACTTTACTTGGTAACCGTTACTTAGACACCAATTCAATAATTTTCATTGATGAACCGGAATCTGCTTTGCACCCAACAGCAATAGCCAAGTTGTTGGATATTATTTATCTATTGTCTGATTGCGGAATTCAGTTTTTTCTTGCAAGCCACTCTTATTTTGTAATCAAGAAACTATTTTTGATTACTCAGGAATATAAGATAAATATACCTGTTATATCTTGTGAAGAAGATGAGTGGAAAATTGATAATCTGAAAGATGGAATGCCTGATAATTCAATCATAGATGAATCAATCAGGCTATATGAAGAAGAAGTAGATGGTTCAATAAAATGGTAAGTAACACAGTTAAAGAATCTGGTATGGAATTTACGAAAGGAAATCAAGATTGTTTTTATTATATAGAGAAAAGTAAAGCATATCATAAAATCCAGGAAGGTGTGAAAATTGCTGAATTTCTGTATTTGAGGTTTCCCAAAGGCAAGAGAGTAATAAATATTATTGAAGCTAAAAAAAGTACACCACATGTGAAATTCGAGAATAGATTTAATGAATACATTGATGAAGTAACACAGAAATTTGTTAATACCTTTTATTTGTATATAGCTTCAATTCTGGGAAGACACAAGTTGGCAGTAACAGAAATGCCTCAGATGCTTAGAATTATTGATTTATCAGACACAGATTTCAGTTTTGTGTTAGTAATCAAAACGGCTGAGAAAGCGTGGCTGCCTGCTATAAAAGATGCAATAAATAAGCGAATAAGGATATTTATTAATCATAAAATCTGGGTAATATCTTCAAATCCTGTCATTGTACTAAATGCTGAGCTTGCTATTAAGAAGGGTATTATAAATTAACCAGAAATGGTGATCGGTGATTGGTGAACGGTGATTGGTGATTGGTGATTGGTGATTGGTGATCGGTGATTGGTGATTGGTGATCGGTGATTGGTGATTGGTGATCGGTGATTGGTGATCGGTGATCGGTGATTGGTGATTGGTGAATCGAGTGAATTTGACTGGTCTTTAGAAACTGGCAATTTCTCACATAACCAATCACTGTTCACTGTTCACCAAAAGGAGATACTTATGACTAGAATCGAAGTATTAAAGAAATTTGATCTGATGCAGGAGACGATGCTTGCTACTACTGACGGGATTAAAGCTTATGTGAGACCAGTGAAGCTGATTTATTATAGAGCAAGGTTTTTTATTGCTACAGGAGATGCAGATGCCAAGTGTGCTCAGATCAGGAAACAGGCTAATGCAGAGGTTTGCTATTATCCCAATACGGAAGAAAAAGGTTGCTATATAAGGATAAATGGTAGAGCTATTTTGATGACTGATATTGGTTTAAAAGGTGAGATCATGGAAGTGGCTACGTTTATAAAGAGTTATTGGACTGATCCGGCAGATAGCGGTTATGCAGTGATCGAAATTATTCCTGACTGGTTCAGCTTTATGCCCTATGGAGCGAGTGTGGAGGAGAGGCTCTAAAAACTTATTCCTTTTCTGTAGCTATGATCAGGGTCTGGAAACCTGCCAGTTTTGCCATATCCATAATTTTTACTACTGAGCCATATTCCACAGTGCGATCACCCTTAAGCACCAGGGCATTTTCTGCCGATGAAGTATCGATCAGAGTAGATAATTTTAAATTTAAATCTTCTATATCAATCTTTTCATCATTCAGAAGTATATCTCCCTGAGCATTTATAAGTAGAGTATTCTCCTGCGGTTTTGAAGACTGGGATGATTGTGCCTGAGGCAGGTCAAGCTTCATTCCTGGTTGTTCCACAAAGCGAGTTGTGAGCATAAAAAAGATCAAGAGCAATAATACTACATCAATGAGAGATGTGACATTGATGATGGCAGCACCTCGTTTTTTTCTGTTAGTAACCAGTTGCATCAGGACTCCTGCTTAAACGCTCTGATCTTGCGGATCAGTTCATTACTGCTCTTTTCCAGTTCCAGGATGATACTATTTGCTCTTTGAAAGAAATAATTGTAAAAAACCAGAGTAGGGATTCCAATGGAAAGCCCCACAGCCGTAGAGATAAGCGCTTCTGATATCCCAGATGAAAGCGAAGCAGCATCTCCTACTCCCTGGGTGGAAATATCACCAAATACTCTTATCATACCAAACACTGTTCCCAAAAGACCAAGGATAGGTGCAATAGCAGCGATTGTTTCCAGGATACCCAGTCCACGTTCGAGAACATTGATCTCCTGCCGTGCCTGATCTGATACATCCTCTTTGATATCCTCCAGAGGTTGATGAAAATTCTGAAGTATTATACTGATGAGATGTGAGAAGGGACCATTATAATTATTGCACACAGATAAAGCGAGGGGTATATCATCAGGTGAAGCAATATTTCTTATAACAGAGGTGATCTCAGGATTAAATACTCTTCTTTTTCTGAGCACAATAAATTTCTCAATTATTATGGCAAGAGCAAGTATTGAGCAGATTGCGAGTGGGATCATCACAATTCCACCTTGAGCAAGAGAATGATAAAATTCAATCATATTATTTCCTTAGTCTTTTATTATTGAAAATGAGAATCTGGCAGTAACCTCCAGCTTATCTTCAGGAAAATCAGATGGCAACTGCTGGAAAGCAGATGAAGCATTTATAGCATTAACACTGGATTGCTCGAGAGAGTAATGAGCATCACTATTCAATATTTCAAGATTATTTACAACGCCGGAAGGAAGTACCGTGAAATGAACCAGAATATTGCCACTAATAGCCCCCAGATGAGTGAAGGCATAAGGCAGATTCATATGACTGCGAATCCGATTTTTCATTGATAACATGTAGGGAGCAAAATCCCAGTTATAAGTATTGAAACTGAATCCCCCCATATCTGATGCTGATGTATCTAAATTTTTTAGTGAGGGTTCAGGACTATCGAGTTTCTGCTTAAGAGATTTTTCCTGCTGCTTAAGAAGCTGACTGAATATTTCGCTTTCAGGAATTTCCGAATCTTTATTCTCATTATCAGCTTTCTCACTTTGTTCAGGGTTTTCAGTTTCAGTTTCGGGAGCTGGCTGAACATCTGCCAGGGGATAATTTTTAGCTTCTGAAATACCATCAGAAAAGGGTAACCCTGTTTCAATATCCTTGGTATAATTATCCTGAGCTTTAGCACTTTGATCAGAAGCAAGGTCAGTTTCGGATGAAGGTTGCTGTTCTTTTATTCCGGGTGGGGTTTCCACAAGATCAAAAGTAAGTCTTTCTTCCTTTGGTTTAGAAGTAGGGGGAGTGGAATCTGAATTAAATAAATCATGAGTGTTCGGCAGATAAGTATAGAGTGCCATCAAAACAAAGTGCAGCAGTATCGAGAGCAGGATCGCTACTGTTCTTATATTTTTACTATATACTGACCGATCTTTCTTATTCAAATTCTACTCCCGATTATATTGACACAGCTGCGCCAATTATACTGCATAAAATATAACGAAATAAATATAAAAAGTTTCAATTATTTGCCAATAAAAAAAAGACTCAAGAAAAACTATTGAGTTAAGCTAATGTACTCATTGGATTGACTTAAGAGTGGCAGTTACAACCACCTCAAAAAATCTTAAGTCAATCTGCATTCGCATCTTAACTCAATATTTTTTTATTTGAGCATGATCATTTTTCTAGTTTCGATACTGTTTTCAGTAACAAGCTGATAGAAATAAATTCCTGATGAAACAGGAATATTATTATCATCTTTGCCTTGCCATATATAGCTGTGATCCCCAGCAGAAAGAGCTTCTGCTGCAAGAGTAGCAACTTTTTCTCCCTTGATATTATAAACTATAAGACTGGCAAAATCAGCAGAAGGCAGATTGAAACTGACCGTGGTCTCGGGATTAAAAGGGTTGGGATAATTCTGCCGGAGTTTGGAGACATCAGCGGGAACATTATCAGAAGTTTCATCAAGCATTGGATGCAAAATAACTGCTTCAATGCAAAGATTAACGTCGGTGGTAGTGGGGATCTCTGTCCAGGAATTGATCCTGAACCAGGCACCTTTTCCAGGTACACGTGGACCCGCATCTTTCCAGGCAAGATCAGCATTGGAAGATTGAATTTTATACCCAACAAAGTATTCATTTCCCTGCTCTACAATTGCGAAGTTATTTAAATCAATTTCCAGCTCTTCTCCATAAGTAAAATCAGATATTTCAGTCTCACTTATTAAGTTTTCATTCTGCCATACCTGAGCCCATAATTGACCATCTTCCTGAGCGATTGGTGATTTAAATATAATTTTGGAGATTAATGCGTCTTCCATACCTGCCAGTTCATCATTGGTTAGTTTTATGCCAACGCTCATGGTAGTGGCAATCAAATGCCAGATATCTTCCGGGCCACCGGCATAAGAGAAATTACTACTTTGCTGATAATCAAAAAGTTCAAAATCAATTGTTTGCTCTTCCATGCTGATATTGATATGACGAACTCTGCCATAATGAGTAGGAAGACTGGCTACGAGAACATAGCTTCCCGGAAGCAGTCCTGCTGTCTGATAACCTCCCTCAGCAGAAACTACAGCTTGTGAAACCAGATAATTGTTCTGATAAATGGCAATGTGAGTTCCCGCAGGATCAACTGGAGCAGTCACGTTACCATCAATGAATTCATAATTATCCATATTTATTTCCAGGAAAGGGTTTGTGGCATCAATGTATTCCTGCTGCTGATGGTAATAATATCCACCATCGGGTAAAGCCAGAGTAGCAGTTACATCATACCAACCTTCATGTACAAATGCCAGATTGAACATACCTGTATCATCAGCAGTGCAAATATAATCTACTGCTCCATCAAGTGAAATTTCTGTACCGTTAACATTTTCACCATAAGCATTTACAAAGCCCATGATTTCTATTGGTACCGTGCCTCCTTCAATATTGCATACTGCATTATGGATCACATTATATTCAGCAGGCATTCCTTCAGGTAATGAATACCAGCCGTCACTGTTACCATTCCAGCCCATGTTAAGATGATAATAATCAGTATCGCTATTGAAGCCATCAACTATTATGCAGTGACCTTCTGGTCCCCCGAAAATTGAGATCATGGCTGGTCTGCCATTTACCATATCATCAGAGAGGATGGTATAAAAATCATTACCGATACTATAGATATTTAACACACTATCATATCCCAGCCGGTTTAAAAAAGCACTACCGGAATGTAGTGTCTGTGTACCTGAACCCGAATTGGAATACTGCATCTCAGTAAGAATCCCACAGGCAAATGAAAGAGCACCTTTTAGTTCATTAGTAAAATACAGCCCATTAGAATAATTGTCACGTAGTTCATCCATATAAATATTCAGATCAAGGAAACTCAAAAAATCATAAGTATCCCAGTCATCATCCAGATATACTGGAGAAGTGTAATCATTTGATATATAATCATCATCATCAGAGAATAAAAGGTTGCCAATTTCGCGATGATAATTAACTACCTGTGCAAAAGCAGTAGCAACACAACCTACAACTGATCTTCCTCCAGCATCTGGATCAAGAGGACAAAACTGATTCCAGGGATAACCCTGATCCCATTGGGTTATTACCCAGCCACCTGTAGGTGTATTATAGGTTGAAGGTGGAAAAACACTTCTATCACGTGAGATCATACTCTGCAGATCATTAGTTAAATATGCCTGCCACTGATGGTTATTATTCTGAATAACTGCCGGTTCAGTAATGTCAATAGCAGATTTTCTCAGCCTGATATCATCTTTGAGCATTTGTAGGGCAGTGTTTTGCTGAACATCTTCCAATGAAAATGAATTACGAAATGAATAAGCATATACCGGGACAATATCAGTATCGTTACTTACTATAATGAATCCCGCAGGAGTAAGTCCAAAAACCCAGGCAATGATTTGATTGTCTTCATTGAAAATTGAGTTAATTGAATCAATTTGAGATAAGGTTTCAGATAAAGTAATTTTTCCTTGAGCCACAATTGTTGCTTCATCTTCTGTAATTGGTCTCGCTAATAGTACTGAGGTAAACAAGATCAGGAAAAACCCGATGGTAAAGAATTTTTTCATACACAGTCCTTTATTTTATAATTATAGTTTTTTGATAATCAGCTTCTGATCCGTCAATGATAAGACGGTAAAAATATATTCCAGTACTCAAATTTTTGGGTTGCCAGGAAATGATATGCTTACCCGTTTTTAGATTATCATTATATATTTCCTGAATTTTCTGTCCTTTGAGATTATATAGATCAATATGAGTCCCACCAGATTTTGCAAGGTCAAAGCTGATACTTACAGGATTTCTTAATGAACCCTGTACGTAAGGATTTGGATAGCAGCTATTAAAATGATCAGCTTTAATCACCTGAGTTTCATTATCATTATTATCAACCATGTGACTGATTATGTTTGCTTTTATGCAGAAGTTAAAATCAAATGATGCTGATAATTCCACCCAGTTATTGATCCTGAACCAGGCACCCTTGCCAATAACGCGAGGTCCTGCATCTTTCCAGGCAATAGCACCACTTTCTGTTTCTACCTTGAAACCCATATAATAATCAGTATAAGGCTCAATTGCAGTAAATACAGGAAATTCAGCAGATATTTCTTCTCCATAATAAAAACTATCAATTGGTTGCTCAGAAAGTAGTTGATATTCTTTCCA
>JAVCCT010000169.1 GCA_030765325.1 Candidatus Stygibacter frigidus
ATCATCTATATGCTTATATATCATTCAGTTATAGAACATTGGGAATTTCGCATTAAGTATATAAGCTATTGTATTTATTACATTTACGACAAGTCGGAAATATTAGTTCATAAATTAGGGTAGGCATTATGAGCATGAAAATCTATGTTTCATTTGTAGTAGCCAATTTTAAAACCGGTGTGTTATTTTTCAATGATTTAGCGGTTGTTTCTCGAAAGATGCGTTAGGATTAACACAGTCTTCGCATTTTTACACAAGTTCTTTAAACAGTTCTTTCACGGTATTTGGTTTCAGAAAATAAATATTCTTCTTATTCTCTTCCTTTCGCGTTATTTCGCGCTTTTCGCGGTTGAATAATCCCTCTTCTATTTCAGTAAAACCAGCTTTCGGGTTGCACTGCAATCATTAGCCTGGAATTTTAGCAGATAGATACCGCTTGAGAAATTATTGGCATTCCAGGTGATATTGTGTGTTCCAGTTTCAACTTCTTTGTTGATAAGAGTAAGCACCTTTTGTCCTTTTATATTATAAATCTCCAGGCAAATATTTTGTTTTGCAGCTAAGGCATATTCAATATTGATTTCAGGGTTAAAGGGATTCGGGTAGCAGTGCAATAACTCTGTAACCTGCGGAATTTCATCAATACTATCTCCAACGAGAGCTTCAAATATTACTGGTTCATAGTAATCACCTGTGACCATATCAGTATTGAAAGCGATTTTTTCTTCAGCAGCAATAATCCTGCCATTAACTTTGTCATACAGTTTAAAATTCAGTTCTTCACCCTGCTGCAGATTAGAATAAACCATTAGAGAATGGAAAACCCCGCCGAAAGGTGATGTATAATCGAGAATCTCAGCAATGCCACGGCATTCATCTCCACAAAATGCAGCTAATTCGTAATCCATAGCATTATAGTCCTTCTCAGGAAAGATTTGGCTTATGATAACAGCATTATATTCATAATCATGCGGATCAACCTTCCAGCCGGTATCTTCAATATAGAAATCAGGGCAGATATATTCATTTCTTACCATTGGCAAAGAAGTAGGATAAATCAGAGTATCAGGTGAATTCATATTCAGCATATAACCATCCAAAGGCTGTAAATCAGTTAAACTGCCAAACCAGCCCACTCCATCATAATAAATAGAGCTCTGGGTTAGACTTTTTATATTGGCACCGCTTCCCTCAATAGATGCCAAGGCATAATTGATATCTTCCGGTGTTTGAGGTGCATAGGAAATCCAATTCCAGCCTGAATTAAGATCATATTCAGTATTTGCAAGTTCAACAGGTACACCGGAATATACCAGAGTATCAGCAGTTTCCATCCCAATTTTGTAAAAAGTTAGATTATCAATTTCGACCAAAGAGCCAAACCAGCCAATGCCGGGATAATAAATAGAACTTTGAGATTGACTTTTTATATTTGCACCGTTTTCATCTAAGGAAGCCAAAACATTATCTACTGACATATCAGCAGCAGCAATATTTAGTGAAAACCAGTTCCAGCCTGAGACAAATACTTTGTATTTCGTGATTAGGGCAGTTGAATCAAGAATTACGGGATTTATATTGTATTGGCTTTCCCCGCTTTCATTAAGAATAATATTAAATTCTCCTGCAAGTTCATCAACCAAATAAAATTCCCAGACCAGTGTATCACCAGCACACCATTCTCCGTTAAAATTGCCAATATTAACTTTGCACATCCCAGTACTTGGATAATAAGCACAATCATTATTCGATTTTGTTAAAGTATCTCCGGGGCTGGAGTTAATATAAGTTCTCCAGTCGATACTGACATCCTCAGGTATTTCACCTGATTCCAGTTCTACCAATGTCCCGACGTTTTTTGGTAATGGCAATGTAAGATTTCTGTTTCGAGAGTTATTGTGTTTTCTAACAATTTTACTGGCATTATTGAGCCTGTTTTCCTGCCATACCATATTTTCCGATACTGTTACGATATATCCGTTTCCGATTCTGGTTTCCCATAATAGTTCCCCTTCACCTTCATAAACCTGCCAGCTTTGTTCTGCTGAATTCCACTGCGAAAGAGCAAGGCAACTATTGCCAATATCCTCAAAAAGCAGTTCACAATTATAAAGATCAGCCAAATTCAAAGGCAGCATAAATAAATTGTATCCTGTTAATCCATTATGATAAAAATTATATGTAACAGGTTCGGGCAATTCACCAAAAGAATACCAGCTACCAGCTTCTGACACATGAATCAGGTATGATTGACAATCCTGCAAAGCCCATTCCGCAACCCAACCGGAATCATCATAAGTTCTCCAGCATTGTTCAGAGGCTAAAAATTCTGAAATAGCGCTACAGCCAGGGATTTCACTTAATAATTCAAAGCAGTTTGTCTGATTGTGATCTCCCAGAGATAAAGAAATAATATTATAGCCTGATGCAGCATTATTTCCCAGATCATATCTGATGTATCCCACTGTTTCACTTGGTTCTGACACAATAGCAAATAAACAAAACGTCCAGACCACTAATAATAAAACAAAATAAATTTTCTTCATCTTCCCTCCGGGATGTAAATCTTATTAAAGATCACAATCCTATTTACCCTTATCTGATTTTAAATCAGGATTAATGAATGTGTTTTTCTTTGGAGATATATTTTTTCTCTGTTCTTTTTTATCTATCACCTTAGTATTTTGCTCAGATACAGGAATAGACATAAGTTTTCTTGCTTTTCCGGTTCTGGCATTATATTGACCGTTAACTGCTACTATATAATAGAATTTTATGGTAGCAATATCGGTATCAATCCAGCAAGTATCGGCTTGGGGAATTGCTGTTTCCAAAAACCATTCTGCAGGTGGAATATCAGGCTCTGTTGACGAATAAATTAGATATCCGTCAGCAGCAGGAACACTTGCCCAACTAAGTAAACGATCATCATCAAAATTTTCAAGTATCAGATTATCTGGTTGCGATAAATTGATTGTTACAACTAACTGATCAGAAGACAGTGTACGCGATGTGACAGAAATTACCTGCTTGGATTTTCCATGTCTTTTTGAGATATTTTTACTCTTTTCAAATGAGTTTGTTACTTTCTGTTTTCTATATAAGTCAACATTATCATCAACATAAAAAGTCAAAGTATCCTCACCCACCCAGCTATTTATTCCAGAAAGTGTTACTTGAAGTCCACTGACTGTTACATTAATGTGTGAATTTTCTTCAGCAGAAATTGAAAGTTCTGAAATTTCATTATCAATATCACTTATAAATGTTGAAAAATCCATTTCAAATGTATCTCCGTAGTGAAACGATACTGAATCAGTTAGATTGATAACAGGTAAATCATTTACGGGAATTACGTTTACCAGCACGGTATCTGCAGCGTTTACTCTTAGATTATTTAGCCCGTCTGATACGTTAAAAATTACGACTGACTCTCCGTTCCAGTTTTCTTCCGACCACAGTATTAAATTGTAATTATTTATCTCCCAATAGATGAATTCTTCTGTGATCAGACTCACTTCTGTCCTTCCTAAGTCAAAATCAACTATATAATCCGGTAAATATAGTTCTTCCTGGGTGTCTTCAAGAAAATTTAAAGAAACAGGAAAATTAATTTCAAAATTTCTGATAGTGAAGCAACGTATCTCACTCCAATCATTATCATCATAGTCATTTCTGCCTCTAACACGCCAGTAATAGGTATAATCATTGATCATGGAATTAAGCGTATAAGTGGTATCTGTAATTGTGATGTCATCAACTATTGGTACTTGAAATGATTCGTCAAATGCGAGTTGCACCTGATAGCCTTCAGAATTTGGCACTTGCTGCCAGATTAATGAAGAAATTGAGGCAGTGTTGCTATCCTCATCCTCAGGAGATACGAGTAGTGGTGGTGAAATTTTGGTCGAAAAGTAATTTGCATTTGACCAGTTACTGATCCCACTTTCATTTTCGCTGTTTACCTGCCAGTAATACTCAGCATTATAATCTAAGCTATCCAGAAAAACTATTGTATCGGATATAGTTGCTTCGGCAAAAGGAAGTGTGTCTATCGCTGTAAAGACCAATACGTTATACTCTTCTGCATTTGAGGCTATATTCCATGATAAGTTTAATTCTAAAGGCTGATTCTTAATGCCATTTTCCGGTGTTGTTAGTTGCGGAGCATTCACATCAGCTATACTGACGGAATTTTCCGTGTGACGGGTTATCTGCTCATCATTGAGAGTGCAATTGAAGTCTACTGCGACATCGTATGTACCGGAAAATTCAGCCATAAAATTACCAACATAAGATTGTAAATCTGCTGACAGCTCCAGAGGTATAATTCCAGAATATTGTAAGGAATCACTTTGAGTATAACTATTTACTTCAGCGCTGATTATTACTTCGTCATATTCCACTGGTTGCGGAAGAGGAATCTCAAATATGACGACATCATTCCTGACAAAACTCGTATCAGGAAATTCTATTGAAATTGATATGGGACTATCCAGATATGCCACAGTATTGCTATCTGGCAAAGCATCATTATATTGTAATCGCCATATTCCAGATTGCGGGTTTACAACGTAATAAAAGGCAAATCCATTTTCTATGTCTTCCGAATATTCCATATCTGGATCATTAATTGCATAAGTAGAATCAATTACTAATTCATCAGGAGTTATCAATGTCATATTATGTTCTGCAAAATCAGGATTACCCTCAAAACCACCCATATAGAATACCATGGAATCCATCGCTGCATCTACGTAATATTCTTCTTCGATTACTTCGCGGTCATAATAGCTGCTTACTCTTGACGAATTTGGACTAGTTGAATTGTCAGAATTTATTAGACAAGCCATTCCTTTTGGAATTAATAAAGTTATGTTATTGGTAATTAATGGATTAAAATATGCTCCTGGAGTAACAGTACCTGAAATATACTGTCCAATTCCTTTTGCTAATTTCATTGTTAAAGTTTGATCAGTAAAAGGATTTTCTAATCCGAATGATATATTAAATGGAAATAAATATTGCATTCCTTCAAGAAAGTAATTTTTATGAATACCTTTGCGAGGGTCTGAACGGTGAAATGTTCCATATTTTGAAGATGGAAAGGAAGCAATTGTTTCACTCCCAGGCAGAAAATTATAAATCAGACAGTTGTCAACTTCATAGCAAAAGAACTCATTCGTGAATATATATTGGTCAAATGATAAAGTGAAGATACTTGAAGGAGGATTTGGAAAATCCGCCTCATTTTTCCGCTCAATGATGTTTAAGCCGTTATCATGGTTGGATACAAAAAAACTCTCTGAATGACTAATAATATACTGATATGATTGATTATTTACATCATTTGGATCATAATCATCACTGAGAAAACTTGAAATATCATCAGATGGCATGGGTTGAGAAATTGCAAAATATTTCAACTTAGTTTTTTCTCCATGAAGATTTACATGATCATATCGAACGGTCATTAATGGTATTTCATATTCCAATAAATTTGCACTTGGGACTGAAACGACCATATCATCATAATGGTTAAGATGTGGTAAAATAATTTCTTGATGTATAGACTTGAATTTATTCTGTGTACCGGCAACTACTAAATATGTCCGATTATTAGTACTGCCTTCATATAATTGCGAGGGCTCTTCAGAATTCAACTCAATCAAAAAGGAACTACCAGGAATCATCTGAAGATTCCCAGGTGAATTCTCATCAATATGAGTAATCTTTTCATTGACCCATTCCTCATAACCTGAGTCAAGATTAATACAATAGCTTGAATATGACCCATGATTCGGAGTTCCGAGCATGAGTAATTTATTGATCTCATTAGAATAATCACCTGATTGAATGTGATATCTGGTGACTAATCCACCCATGCTATGAGCAATTATATTTACACGTCCATTATTCGTTAAATAAACATTTTCAAGTATCACACTTAAAGCACTATCTAAAAGGCATGCACTCAGTTCAATTTGTTGGTCATATGGATAATAAAATTGCCAAGTATCATAATTTTCTTCTAAATCACTGACAAATGTCTCACCCCAATATGGATACTTTCCTCCAATACCGTGTACAAACAATGTAGGAATTAATGATGTGTGGATAGACTCAAATGAATCTCTTGGAGGAATGAGCATCGAAACCATTCTCTCGTCAGCAGTATAATATTCCCAGTCACTATAATTAGATAAATCTGGTGCATCACCTAAAAATAAAATTGCATTGATGATTTTATTAGTATTGAAGTCCGCTGAAGAATAATTAAATTCTATATGCCCCCTCATGATATTGTTTTCATCAATTAATTCCACCCTTTCTATTGCTGAAGAATTTATCTCAAACATATCTCTCGTAAATGTAGCGATTGGAGTTTCTTCATTGTTATTTATCAAACAACTCCTTGTTTCGTTGTTTGAAAGTCTTAAACGTACATGATTTAGAATAACTGCGTTATTTGTGTTATTCTCAATTTTAAATTCAAGAATTGGCTCATCACAATAATTCATGAAATAGGCAACAGATGAATTATTTGTTTCTGTATAGTAACTAATTCCATCCCTCTGCTGATTTTCAATCAAAGCTACTGCTCTTATAACAATAGACTCATCGAGGTTTGAAGCAGCAACAAAAATAGAATCTTCATAGGGAATACCATGAATCTGGATAGGATTTGAACCATCTCGCGTATATTTAATAATTACATCTGGATCAGCACAATTGATCTTTACCCAGAAATCTTCTTCATAATTACCTGTTGGTGGATCTATCACTATTGGATAGTTATTTTCAAATTGATATAATTGCTGAATCTCTGTTTCAGATAAAGCCCTGTTATAAACTCGAATATCATCTATGAGACCATCATAATAGGTGGCATTATATGTTGAAGATTTACCAATTTTAATGGGAGAAGAATTATGTGCCATGAAGTTACTGCCGTCACCACTATAATTACCACCTGCATCTTCTCCATTAACATATAAGCTCATATCAGTTGCTCCCCTCACGACAGCAGTAACATAAACCCATTCATTTTGAGCAACAATTAAATCACTTTTTTTAGCACGTCTAAAAGGTGGACCTATTCCATTTCCATCACCAAAGGCAATATTTAATGTATAACTAGTATCTATATGAAACCAAAACCCATAATAATTATCAAGATCATCATCTGATTTGATAATAGGAAAAGAAGTTACTATATCATCTTCGAGGAATATCCAAGTAGAAATTGAAAATGGTAACTCAAGATTATTTAGTCCATCACCACATTCTATATAATCATTATTTCCATCAAAACTATAAGCCGAATTTTCATTTCCAAATCTGTCTGCAACTAATTGGGCTCCTTCAACGTAACCATCATTCCCATTACCGCTTTCATCATGTGCATTGCCGTTAAAAGGATAATATGATACCAGATTATCTTCAGTTACACTAATATACTCTTCTTTTAATGTTATAGAGGTTTCTTGTATAGCATCATTTGATACTTCCAGCCTTACACTATATAATCCGGCTTCATCAAATATTTTTATAGGGTTTTGCAGGTAGCTGTCAATAAATCCATCATTTTCAAAATCCCATGCCCAATGTGTGATCTCACCAATTGACTGCTCATAGAAATGTACTTCTAATGGAGCATTTCCACTTAATATGTTAGCTGTGAAATCAGCTAACATTCCACCTGATAAAAATTCATAACCTTCTACCCATTGAGGAGCATTTACTATACTTCCATTGTTACCATATTGGCTTTGATCATAAACTATGTCCCCTAATCCTTCGTTGAAGTCCCAATAACCAACCAGATCATCTGTATCTTCGGGATTAGTCATAACAAGCTCACGATACATCCGCTCCTGAATTTCCTGCTCAGTCAAAGCTCTATTCCAGATTCTGACTTCATCTAAAATGCCATTAAAACTCGAAAAGGAAGAATTACTTTCCGTACTTATTCTTAATGTAGAATCAGAAGTATCACCAAGATTACCATTGTAATTCTTGCTTGCTACTTCTTCACCATTAATATACAATTTCATTATACTACCATCCCAAGTACCGGCTACATGAACCCATTGTCCTATCAATCCCTGTTCATAATTATAATCTAGATGATTATAGGGATTATCAACTTCTGAAATTGTAAAAAATATGCTATTATTATCATTCTCTTGTATGGCATATCTAGAAACAGTCGGTGGTGCCGGTTCATGTTGCCATGATCCTGATTTATTAACTGGATAAGAATAGCTTCCTGATAAACCATCTTTATGCATCCAGAACATTAGAGTAATTTCTGTATTCCCATGGATATTAATACTTTCATCATTTGGAATTTCTATATAATCATCTTCTCCATCAAAATCCAGCGCATATTGACCTGAAGAATAATATAATGTCTTGCTGGCAATTTCTCCCCAGTTATCATCTGAATCCTGGAAGCGAACATAAACATTTTGCATTCCGTAGTCTTGATCCTCTAAGGATATATTTTCGAGATAGGCATAAGCTGTTGATAAACCAAAATTGCCAGGAAGAGGAGTTCCATTCCCTTCTCCAGGGTCTTCATTAATAAAATATTCTGCAGCGACGATTACACCTGAATTTGGATTGCCTACATTCAAAAACACTGCCGAAGTTTCACCCCAATTGTTAGCGGAATCGGCAAATCGCACGTAAGCAATATGTGTCCCAAAAGATAACCCTGTTGTCACTATACCAGATATAGAGGCAGTAGCAGTCGAGTTACCATAATTTCCAGATAATGATATACCATTCCCTTCTCCAGGATCTTCATCAATAAAATATTCCGCAGCAACAATAACTCCTGAATCAGGATTGCCTACATTCAAAAAAACTGCCGAAGTTTCACCCCAATTGTTAGCGGAATCGGCAAATCGCACGTAAGCAATATGTGTCCCAAAAGATAATCCTGTTGTCACTATACCCGATATAGAGGCAGTTGCTGTCGAGTTACCATAATTTCCGGTTAAGGAAATACCATTGCCTTCTCCAGGGTCTTCATCTATGAAATATTCAGCACCAACGATCACACCTGCATCTGGATTGCCTACATTCAAGAATACTGCTGACACATCACCCCAATTGTTAGCGGAATCGGCAAATCGCACAGAAACAATATGCGTGCCGAATGATAGTCCTGCTGTTGATATTCCAGATATGGATGCTGTAGCAATGGATTCACCATAATTTCCAGGTAATGATATTCCATTCCCTTCTCCGGGATCTTCATCAATATAGTATTCCGCCGCACTGATTGTTGCTGCCAATATAATAACCGGAATTAAACATATCAATATCAAAAACGATATAGTTCTCATTTCTACCCCTTTGGCTTCAAACGTTAATTATTTGATCTGCCCGGTTGCTTCAATATTTATGGTTTGTCCCGGAGTTACTGATTCAGGATCAATTTGCATGTTTATTACAGTTGGTTTCCCTCCGCCCCATTGGTGTGGTCCTCCAAAAATCCCCATATCATTACGAGTACCGTCAAGGTCTTCATAAGCAACGCCTGTGATACCGGCATCAATACAAGGTGAATTTTGTTGAAGATAATAATTTGATGACCCTATATCATAAAACACTGAATCTGATTGATCTGGATATATATTATGTTCTCCCAAATTTACGCTACTATTATTTATAGCATTACTATGGAAACAATTATAATCAAGCATTCCCGAATATGAGCCATTTCCTTCCTCTCTAATCCCGTAAGTTGAACAATTAACAATTATATTGCTATATATATTTGCATCACAGTTTGTACCATTAGTTAATGTTGTATGCATAAAGATGCCGATTGAACAATCATGAAATATATTGTTAATTACTGTCCCGCCAAATGGGACATAATTTGTAGCCCAATCAAAACTTATTCCTTTATTGCAATTTTGGAAAATACAATTTTTAACGTAAAGATCGTCACCATCAATAAAAATTCCTACACTGCAATCTTCAAAAATGCAATGAGTAATTTCAGGAGTAGATGCGTAAATTTCAATACCCTCATGTGTACAAATTATTTTCAAATTTGAAATATTAACATTACCAGTATTTATCCGGAGGACATAACCTAAATTAGTCTGAATAATCGTGGAATTTGGATCAATCCCTTCCAGAGTTATCTCTTTTGAAATATTTACTGATTCCAGATAAGTTCCCGGATAAATTAGAATCGTATCGCCATTTTGAGCAGCATTATAAGCGCTACCGATAGTATAGTAAGGACCATTGAACTGATCCACAATCAATGTTTCTGCATATACAGAAAAGCTAATCATCAAAATAATAACTAAGTAAATAAATCGTTTCATTTTTCTTCTCCTATAAAATAATCTAAATTTTTAGTAACTTTCAAAGCTGCATACACCCAAAATTGAAATTACGGATAGATTCCCATATAAAAAAAGATGAACAGAACACGTAATTATTATGATTACCAGGAATCTTTTCTTGTAATCTAAATTTCACCATAAATACGAAGTCATTCAGAATATACAGATATAACTTTGTCAACAAATTTATATAAACATGCATCCCCCCGGAATTAATTTATAACCTGTCTTTGATAATTTTGTTGAGCATCTGTCGTCACCATCCGGGAGGTCTAGCGACCATCCAGGAGTCAACTTAGCTTTGTTCAAAACCTCCCATCTGATA
>JAVCCT010000193.1 GCA_030765325.1 Candidatus Stygibacter frigidus
AACCGTAAATCTCACCACGGTGTTGCCAGATGGAGTTTGATCTCTACGGCTGCCACCCTTGAAGGTCCTTTCACATATTCTTCTGACCGGGCTTCCTGGATGGCATCTTTCCGCAGAAATTATTATGATCTGATTGCCAAATTCATTGATGATATGCCGGATTATTACTTTTATGACGGGCATATTCGCTTGAACTGGGATTATACCCCTACCAATAAATACAGCTTAAGCGTGTATAATGGTCGGGATAAATTAGCGATAGATATATTTGATAAAATGGAGATCGACTGGGGCAATACAGCATTTTCACTGATTAATACCCGGGTGTGGCAAGATGGTTTATTTGGCAGTTTCATGTTTGCCGGCAGCACATTTGGCAGCACATTTAATATCCAGGAGGATGAAACTTCGCTTTATGACTGGGATAATTCGATTGATGATGTCTCATTCAAAAGCCGTTTTTCCAAAAATTTTAATGAGCAAAGCAAACTTGATTTTGGCTGGGAAGCTAAGTATATGACCGTAAAATTCAAAGTTGATAGTGACCTGCAATATGATCAATCCAGCATGTATGATATCAAGGGCAGCAGTTTGTTGTATTCTGCATATTTACAGCATTACTGGCAGCCGGCAACAAACTGGAATATTGAACCAGGGTTACGGCTTAATTATTACAAAATGCTTGATGTGAAACCGGAATCTGCTCCTGATGCAGAATTTCTTAACCTGTCTCCACGGCTTGCTGTTCGTCGTATCATTAATGAATCTTCTAATATCTATCTTGCTCTTGGCAGATATTATCAATATCTGGTACTGATCAATTCTGGTGCTGCTGGAGCTATGGACGTGTGGTTTCCCATTGATGGCAGTGTTGATCCCTCTTATGCAGATCATTATATGATGGGCTACAAAAAGGAAATAGGTGAAAACCTCTCTTGTGAGATGGAAGTTTACTATAAGGATTATCAGAACCTGATGGAACAGGATATAAATTCCTTTTACAACTGGGATAATGACACTGGCAAGTTGTCTGATGTGTTATTGCAGGGTTCGGGATTTTCCTGGGGCTCAGATATTCTGCTGCGTACTGACTGGCGGGGTATTTCTGGTTTTGTGGGCTATTCTCTTGGTATCACCCGCAGGCGCATGGATGATGCAAACACTAATCCCGAAACCAGTGAAGCTGAATATTATTATCCTCCCTATGACAGAACGCATCAGGTAAACTTGATGGAAAATCTTAATCTGGGACAGGCAATTAACTGGTATTGGGGCTTAGGAGAGCCATCTTTAGGTTTCAATTTCACCTATAAAACCGGAAAACCCCAGGCAAAACCCGAAAAAGTATATTACGACGGTGAGCATTATGAATTTCTCTATAGCTATAAAGATGCTCAACGCTTGCCGGAGTATTTCCGACTGGACGTCTCGCTTAAATGCAAATTCTATTATTCATGGGGTGAATTTGAACCTTATCTGCAAATACTTAATATTACCGATCATGAGAATATAAACAGCCGCAGCTATAATGTGGAAATCGACGAACATGGCAATCTGGATGTTATCCATGAAGACTGGTCAGAAATCCCATTATTGCCAACTATAGGCTTTACGATCAACTGGTAGGAGGAAAAATGAAATATTCAATTTTGATAATAATAGTATTACTGATAAACGCCTGTGATCTCACTTCACCACAGCGTTTTGAAAATGATGAACTGGTGATTGCCGGATATTTGCAGGCAGGAAAACCAGTCTCTATAGATAATCCCATTTTTGTCGGGAAAACAGTTTCTACTGAGGGCGGAAACTTCATGGATATTTACCTTGAGCATGCGCTGGTTACCATTGAAAATATTGATGAAACTCATAAAGACACCTTGTATTTTGGTATTTATCAATATAAAATTGGCTATTATAATGATGATCTGCTGATCAATGCCGGTGATACTTATAAAATCGAGGTGGAAGCTGTAATTGATTCCCTGCCGGTTTATGCTTATGCTTTCACTACCGTGCCTGATTCCATCTATCTTGATCTGGATTACAATGATCTGGCTACTGAGGAATATGGCTTTGCTGATGAATATTCTGATAACCTGCCTCAGATACCCTATAATGAAATTGAAGATAATTTCCCTGTTTATTCACGATATGATGATGACAGCGTGGTATATACCTATTACAATTACTACTGTCTGGAAGAATTCTCGACCGATTTGGAATTCACCCAACCAGTTATGGGTTATGAACATCTGGAAGAAGATGACGAAGATTCATATAACAGTCCCTTGAGCAGGAATATGCGGGAAAGCAGTATGATCTGGCGTTATCAACCGCTGCAGGATGACGAAAGCAACTGGTATCTGCTGGAAGAGACCTATGATGGAGGCTTCAGTTATTACGGCAGATACCGTTTAACCATATACTCAGTAGATCAGAATTTTTATACTTATAAATATCATAGTGAAAGCTATTTTTATGGCGGGATTGAAGGTGGCATAGGCTATTTCGGTTCAGTAGCCGGAGAAGATTTCTATACGAAGGTTACTAAATAACGGAATTTCTGCACCATGATATGGTGTAGGGGCAGACCCGCGTGTCTGCCCTCCGAAACTGGAGCGAGATGAAAAGTATCCCACCTTAAAAGGGAGTATTAAATCAAGAATTGTTACCAAATGTTACCAAATGTTACCAGAATGTTACCTCGTAAATAATAACTATTATGTAAGTTACAGCAAAAAGTAACATTTTTGCCCCTTTTTTGAATATATATGCCCCCAATATTAACTTTTTACATTCTTGTTGTTAGCCTATG
>JAVCCT010000294.1 GCA_030765325.1 Candidatus Stygibacter frigidus
ATTTCTCCTTATTTTTTGCTCACCATTTATTGCAGATAATTATTTATTGAGTAGGCCAGGTGAAATTCTGTTCTGCGCCCACTACAATTGGCATTCCTGGAGTAAGGTCAAAACTACCTACCCAGGCGTCATATGAAGATATATATACACAACTTGCCCATGATTGATTAGTTGCATCCCACTGACTGATCATTACAGTGTTATTTGAGCCCATATCTTCACCAAGCAGTACTGCAGTAGTTATAGTAGAATTTAAAGGCAACATGATGAAATTAAGATCAGTAGTTTCTGTCGTGATCAGATCATATACTGGAGATTCAGGTACAACACCCATAATCGCCACATCTCTTTGAGCTTCAGGTTCTTCTTCATCGTGGATAGCTACATAGTAAGCTGTATTGGCATTATAAGTAGTATTGTATCCACTACCACCATTAAATGTTGTTCCTGACCAGGTATCTGTGAGCCAATCCTGTAATGATTCATCCCATTCACTAATTGTATTTCCTTGCACCATATCAAGGTCAGTTCCAAACCCATCTATATTTGTATAGCCACCGTCAAAAGCAGATGCTATTAATGTAAAACCTGTACCGGTATCTTCAAGATGTACTGTCTGGTATCCTAAAATAACATTGTTATCATATTCAGATGCTTGTGAATAAGCAGCACTGAAAGTAGAACCAGGAATGGCATTAGGTAAGAAAGTCCAGCCATCTGTATTAGCTGCATAACCTTCATAAGTGCCGTCACCATAATTTGGAATGAGTGTTGTGATCTTGAAATATTTCGTAGTTACTCCATCGCCGTCAAAAATATAACTGTTAGCATCACCGGCAGCTATTGTGGCAACTGCTGTTCCCCAATCTGCGGGATCTGCTTCATCAGCAGCATAAACTTTGTAGCTGGCATCACCATTAGCATTATCAGTCCAAGTTACGGTGTAATTATTTCCTGACTTATTTACTTCAGGATCAACAACCTGAGGATAAGCTAAAGTTGTCATGGCTGGATCAGTATAGTATGGTGCATACTGGAATTGCTGAGGAAGGTATGTATGTCCAACAGGGTCATTATCATAATAATATGAACTATCATAAATAAAATCTGAAGCAAATGCAAATTCTGTATATGGGTCATCAACTCCATCGAAATAGCAATTATATGCTGAGACTAAACTGGCTGTGTCTTTCCATTGATCCCATTGGGTGAAATCAAAGATACTGTGAGAGATATTGGTAAATTTACATTCAGAAAATTGGACCTGTAATCTACCGTCATCATGAATACACTTATTAACATTGTCTTCAGAGCCAGTTTCTGGATAATAAATATCAGCAGTATAGTTATCAGGTCTTCCACCATTTAAGGCTAGAATATTTTTATATCCACTAAAAGTACAATTTGTAAATGTTGCGAATGCTTCGCCATAATACTCTCTGAAAGCTCCCGGGGCATTGTCAAACATTACTATTGCTGCTGCATCGCCAAACTCTGTTCCAGTTGGATTGGTGTGAATAAATGTACAATTTGTAAATGTCGCCGGCACAGCAGGTTCTCCGTATGCTTTTGTGTAATAGAAGTTCTCTCCATCAGCAGGATTTGCATTATTGCCTGTGTGATCCCCATCCAAATGATATCCATTATCACCTAATCTGCTGATATTAACTGCAGAAGCAGATCCAAAAGAATAGAACCAGCAATCAGAATAATCTGCTGCTCCTCCATTTAGGACAACCACATCAAAATCATTTCCAATATAGTTATAGGTTTCATTATAAACCTGCATTGACCCAGAGGCACAAATTTTCCAATTATCTCCAACAATAATATTATTTAGAGCATTATAAGAATTATGATGTCTTGATGCACTTTGAAATTTGTCATTAGTGCTACCATTAATATATGTATTCCATATCGTCGGTGGTTTTGCCTCAGAATGTGTTAAATACCTATAATCATACATTCCACCAAACGTTAAGTCTCCATCTATATCATCCAATGTATTATACTCGATGATTAAATCATCATCATTCCACCCAGTTACGCTTGGATTACCATTTCCTGCACCCCAAAATCTATAGACATTGGCGCAATGGGTAAAATTATTATTCACAACATCCATTTCCCCGTTTGTCATTATTGACCAGCCTGGATAAACATTAGTGAAATCGCAGTCAGTAACCAGTGCACCTGTAAATGTCCAGCTGTAACCAGGTTCATCGTAACTTCTTTCCTCATCATACCAGGTTTTTGTATCATCATAATCTAAAGGTTGTCCTGGAGCTTCTAAGGTGTATTCCAGTCCATCATAACTACAAAAATCTGTATAGGAAGTACTAAACACAATACCATACCTTAAATTATTAAAATTAATATTACTTATTAGCGTATTATCACATACCTCTAAAGCGGCGAAATCTCCAGTTTCTGAATTATAAGTTGCATTTAACTGCTGATCACTTATAATACCATATTGTAAATTCTGAAATGTCATATCCTGAAATGTAACATCCTTTGCTTTATATACAAAAGCAGCACTTCTTTCTCCAGCAACAATAGGCGCAGTTGCAGCTCCAGTATCTGAAGTTCCAATAATTACTTCAGCTCCAGTGGCTGCTCTTATTGTCAGATTATCAACTGCTACAACAAAACATGTTATATCGATTGTTGAATGTGATAGATTGTAATGACTTGTCCCAAAAAGATCAATCTTGTTAACATCTAAGGTAGTCGATACTGGTTCATAAGTACCAGCTGCTAATACAATTTCATCACCATCTCCAGCATTTTCCAAAGCTGTAACTAAACCCGCACTGTTAGTTACGGGTATTGTAGCTGACCAGATCAGGCAACCGAGTAACAGGAATAATACAATTACTAAATTCTTTTTCATCTCTTTCCTCCTAAGATTATTTAATTAAAACCATTTTTTTAATTTGAGAAGACTCTTGAGTTTGTAACAAATAGAAATAAACGCCTGAACCTGTACTATTGCCTTTGGCATCTTTTCCATCCCAATGGAATGTTACTGGTTCATCAACCCTATTTACGAAATCATCACACAAAGTAATTACTTTTTGACCTTTAATATTATAGATAGATAAATCTACATTGGAAGGCTGCTGAAGAATAAATTCGATGGTAGTTTCAGGATTAAATGGATTTGGAAA
>JAVCCT010000027.1 GCA_030765325.1 Candidatus Stygibacter frigidus
AAGTGCTTCACCCATCACTTCCCCATTACCCAAAGGACCATAAAAATTCTCAAAATCCAGCATTGAGCCCGTCTTGGTTGAGCCTATAGAAGCCAAACCATGATCATTACCCAGCACATAAAGACTACCCATACTGTTTGCCTGAGTAAATCGGGCATTTGAGCAGCAAAACAGGTTATAAAATAAAGCATCAGGATTATAAGGTGCTATCTCGTTATTATGCACCAGATAATAATTATATCCATTATTCTGATAAAAATAATGCGCATCCGGTCCTGAGTGAACATGCACCTGTATCCATTCATAAGTTCCGCTCCACCTGTTTTCCCGAAAATCATCTGCCGTAGTGCTGTTTACCTCAGATATCATTTCCACATCACCATAGCATTGCTCCAGTGCTGCCTGAAATTCATATGCCCAGTAAGCCCAGTCATCATCTATATATCCTAACGCCTGATCACTGTCTTCCAGAACCCCGTTCCTATATAGATTATTACGCTCAAACCAGGCGCTTAGGATTTCCACCTCAGCCCCGGCATAGCTCAAATTATCCGCACGCAAACGACTGATCGCTATTTCTGCTGCCAGTTCGCCTTCATGCAGATCATATATCCCATCGTCATCAAGATCGTCCCATAGACCATCAAGATCAGCAAAATACTGATCCATCGGGAATTCTACCCATTCCTCTCCGGGATCTTGAACATTATTTCCATCCCAGTCCTCCCATAATTCAAACCAGGCAACCGGAAGATTTCCCAGCAAAAACACTCCACTGATATTATATAAATCATAATAATCAATAATAGTATCCTTAAGGTCTTGGGCAGAAGTACCTGCCCATTCTATCAGGATCAGATTATAGCCTTCCTGCTCAAGATCAAGGTTCCACACAGCTAGCTCTATCTCCAGGCTATCATACAAACCGCTTTCCACAAATGCCAGCCAACTGCCTCTTTCCCTGCCGGTGCGATTGATAACTTCCTGATATGATGTTTCCACCTGAACAAGATTTGAAATATAATCCTGATATGATTCCACAGGATGTTCATCCGGCATAAGATTACGCGTTACTGGAATATTATCTATCTGAGCATTGAGTGTGATAACAACTAAAATCATCGTAATTACTATTAGTATTTTTTGCATTTTCTGTTCCTTATATTTTATATCCCTATATATATTATTTCCTAATTTTCTGTCAATATTTACAATTTACAGTTTTTATCCTGCTTTTCCGCTGCTATACCCCCAAAATATAGCTAATTCCCTATATATCAACATCTTTGCTATATATCTGGTGTGTAACCAGAACAACTTAGCACATAGTGACATTTTTATGTTAGATAGTTCTTTGTTGTTCCTCCTAAAAGGCAGAGATAGGGTGATCTGAAGTGGATCATTGATATTAATATAGTGACAATAAGAGGTAATTAGATATAAATGATGCAGAAATTTTATTCAATAATATTATTCAGTTCACTGAGGAGATATTCGCGGTCTTCCTTTTCTTCCACTTTTCCGGCTTCTTCCTTACCAAGATCGATATATTCCTGAGCGGCAGTAATATTACCCGTCAGCGCTTCTGCTCGGGCAAGAGCTTCATAGGCGAAACCCAGATTAAAACCTTCTAAATTATTCTTCTGGCAAATATCAAGACAAACCTGTGCATAAGTAGCAGCTTCCAGGGGTTTATTTAAGATGGCATAGACATGAGAAATCTGCCATTCACCTACAGCTTGATTAGTAGGAGTTCCCACTGCTTCCCAGTGAGCCCGTGAGGCATGAGCATAGTGGATCATCATTATATCATCTTCGGAAGTACGGTCAGTTTTGTCGATTAAGTCCCAGCATTTATTAAAATAGTCAGCCGCAAAAAAACGATGCGCCTGCATTACAGCATCATTTTGCTGAGCATTGGCATTATTATCCGGTTCAGTCTGAGCCGGTGGTTCATCCGCCACCAGCAGGGCAGATACTAAAAGAATTACAAGCAATATCACGATTTTCATATTAACCTCCTGAATCTGAGGCTAAGATAATTTTATTCAAATTCCTGTCAAATATACACTGAAAAATATCACTTTGACTGGAATTTAAATTTTATGATTATAGGGCATATAGGACATATAAGACCTATCCAGATATATCTGGATATTCTACATTGGTGAGAAATAAACCTTGGGGGGGTGCGGTGTAGATCAGATTGTTTGTGGGGTCGGCGTCGTTAATGAGTTTTGTAATTATGATGGGGTCTGATTTTGTATGTGAGATTCTCAGGCAGGTGCCTACTATGCGGCGCACCATATTATGTAGGAAACGGTTTGCCTGGATAGTGAGGATGAGCTGGGAATCTTTACTCTCGATATCAAATGCTGTGATGGTGCAGCGATGATGATTAAGGTCAGGATTATGTTTAGCAAAAGCAGTGAAATCATGTTCGCCGAGAAATTTAGGCAGGCAGTTTGCAATGGATTCCTGAGTGAAATTGAAGCGTGGAAAATATACGGCATAATTGCGTAAGAACGGTGAATAATCCAGAGCAATATGATATTGGTAGGTGCGTGAAATGGCATTATATCGGGTACTGAAATCTTCCGGCACCAGCTGGCAACTACGTATTTTGATATCGGCAGGTACTCTGCTGTTTAAGGCAGCAACTATCTGGCTTGGGGTCATTCTGGTATCCAGATCAAAGTGAGCATACTGGCACATGGCATGCACTCTGGCATCCGTTCTGCCAGAGCCGGTAACAGCTACATGGCTACCAGCAATTTCTGAGAGTATATTTTCCAGAGCTGCTTGCACAGTTCTGGTTTGAGGCTGGATCTGCCAGCCATGAAAATCCGTACCATCATAACTAAGACAAATTAGAAATCGTGACATCTGGCGTCCTTTTTTAATAAAAACAGATGTAGCCAATGATAATGAGCAACACTGTTCCCATAACATCTGCGCTCCAGGAATATTGCATTTTTATATTATCATCAGGATTTTCTATTTGCTGCCTGATGTTTTCAATCTGGCTGTGGGTGAGTTCCAGGCAGATCGTGATGATCTTGGAAAGGTTATTTGACTGCTTTTTAGCCTGAGTAAAACTTTCAAAGAAAATGGGAATAAATAGCAGGGTAGCAGTAAGAAATTCTTTAAAGGCATTCATCTTTTCTGGCAGAAATGCAAAAAGTTCAGAGATAGAAGAAGTCTTGATCAGAAATACTGATATGAGGAGCAGAAAAGCAATCCTGGCAATAAGCAGCAGATCATTATAGAAATCATTTCTACTAAGCAGTGAAAAGATCAGAATAGCAATGATCAGGGGTAATATCCGCATCAGGGAATTGAGCCAGAATTTATATATTTGAAGATAGAGCAGTAAATAAAGCAGGACAACGACAAATAACAGAGGTAGTTTGATCGGGTCAGAGATTAAAATAAATATGGATAATGTCAGGCAGAAGAGCCATTTGAAGAGGGGGTGCTGTTTAAATAATATATCTTTAGCCAGGATCATGGCTTTTTAGGGCGCACACTCCGCTCTGGAGCAGGTCCTGGCATAGCATTTGATTTAGTTTTATCCAAATCTTCCAGTTCCATGATCACTTCACCATCAGTGCTGTCTTGTACTGCTGCTTCTGCTTCCAGCTGTTCAGCTTCGTCAGCCAGTCTCTGGTCTAATTCCACTAAAGAAGGTAATCTATCCAGCTGGAGAAATTTGTCGTCAGAATATAATGAATTCACGGTACTTTTCCATTCAGTTTGACTATCCCAGGTCAGTACTTCTTCAAAATAGGGACGGGCAGCAGTAGTATCCTGATAAATAAAATATTGCATGTAACCCAGCGTAAAAATAGCATCCTGATAGAATTGAGCAGTGGAGTCCGCAGCAATCTTCTGTAATATCACTTGAGCAGAATCAGGCTTTTGATCTAAGATCGAAACCGCATAATTCAGATCATCACGTTGTTTTTTTGCAGCATAGGTAATAAATTCCACTTCTTTACCCCGCATCAGCGATTCGGCTGCATAAGCATATTTATTATCTGGATAGTCACTGACGAATTTCTGATAAAACTGTTCTGTGCGGCTGCTGTCCTGATAGGCATTTTTTAAGAGCCACAATTTGACGAATTTCACATAAGGAATAAATTCACGCTCATAAAGACCAATATCAGATTGTATAGCTGTGATTTCCTGCTGGAGAGTATCGCGTCTGGTAGGTAATACAATTTCTGGTATAATTTCTTCTGTAGCAGTACTGTCTTCCAGGACAATAGTGAGAGAATCTACAGGCATGATAAGGGTATCAGCCGGAGTAGATAATGAATCTATTACCACCTCAACACTGTCCACTACAGTTAATGTATCAAGATAATTGAGCTTAAATCTGAGGGAATCAAGCTTCACTGCCATGGAGTCACGGTAATTGATAATATTATCATAAACCACCATAGCCGAATCAGGCAAATCCAATACTTCCAGATAATATTCTGCCAGCTTCATCTGCTCAGATACAAGCTGCTGCAATTCAATATTATTACGGGAAGTGTTATATTGCACGATCTGACTGGCAA
>JAVCCT010000085.1 GCA_030765325.1 Candidatus Stygibacter frigidus
CTGCAATGATATCAATTACTTAGGTTGAACAGTCTCTTAGGGAGTAAATTAATGTGAGAAAGGGAGTTAATTTGTTTCTATTTGATTATATAGTGCGATAGGATAGGCTTATAAAGCATATCTACTGGATTGTGAAAATAAATTATCGGAGTTGTGCCCAAGGAAAAACAAAACAACAGTTTTTTTTGTTAACGCAGTGAACGATGTTAACTATGTTTACCATGTTTACTTATTTGGGATAGGAGTACCGTTAACGGTATGGTAGCAGGACAGTTATTTTTTTTATCTAACGTCCATGACTCTTGTCTGGGGTAGCGTTCAAAAGTCCTGACTTAGTCGTTTGATAACGGTCGCTATCTGCGCTCCCCCTGGAAATACCTGGCGGTGCACATCTAACCAGGCAGTAGAAATATTCAACAATGGAAGGAGACCTGCATGGTTAAGAAAGAGTTGACAATAAGATAAATAATAAATATAGTGTTTAATGTAGAAAAAATGGAGGATAACTGATTAAATGGAAACAAAAAAATTAGGTTTAGTAGGCTGCGGACGAATATCCGGCAAGCATTTTTCGGCAATAGCACAAATAGAAGGAGCCGATATAGTATGCTGTTGTGATATAATAGAGCAAAGAGCACAAGATGCTGCGCTGGAATATGGGGTAAAATCAGTTTATACCAATTATGATACTATGTTAGAAAATGAGCAACTCGATGCAATGCTGATCTGTACACCGAGTGGGATGCACCCTGAGATGGGGATCAAGGCAGCAGAAAAGGGCATTCATGTGATCACTGAGAAACCCATGGGGATCAGTCTGGCAGCCGCCGATGAATTAGTGAAAGCCTGTGATGCAAATCAGGTACAGCTCTTTGTGGTAAAACAAAACAGACTTAATCCTGCGATCCAGTTATTGAGGAAAGCGATTAAAAAGGGAAGATTTGGCAAAATATTCAGTTTGAATGCGACGGTGCGGTGGTCGCGTCCTCAGAATTATTATGATCAGGCGAAGTGGCGAGGTACCTGGGAATTTGATGGTGGAGCATTTATGAATCAGGCTTCTCATTATATGGACTTGATCCAGTGGCTTGGAGGTCCTGTAGACAGTGTGATGGCAATGACAGCGACCCTTGATCATAATATAGAAACAGAAGACATGGGGACAGGGATCATCCGTTTCAGAAATGGGACACTGGGAACTGTGGAAGTAACGATGAATATTTATCCCCGGAATCTGGAAGGTTCCATCACCGTTATGGGAAAGAATGGGACCGTAAAAATTGGCGGTATAGCGGTCAACAAAGTTGAACATTGGGAATTTAAGGATTATGATGACGATGATAAACTTATTCAACAGTGTGACACTAATCCTACCAGTGTTTATGGATTTGGTCATCAGGGATATTTGAAAAACGTGATTGATGTACTCCATGGGATTGGAGAGCCGGAGACAGATGGAAGAGAAGGAAGAAAATCACTGGAGATAATTCTGGCTATGTATGAATCTGCCAAAAATGGCAAGCGAGTGCCATTACCACTTAAAATTTAAGCGAGGTAAAAAATTGTTAGTTCAAGAGTATTTTAAAAGCAGAACAGACCTGCTGGAAGCAGGCTTGAAGGAATATTTATCAGAGAAGGATGAATATCCACAAAACCTGAATGAAGCGATGCATTATGCTGTGTTCAGTGGAGGGAAAAGGCTAAGACCAATTTTATTTTTTGCTACTTATGAGATATTGATGGGAAGAAAAAATCTCAATCGATTGAATAGGGTTTTACCTGCAGCAGTAGCCCTGGAACTTGTGCATAACGCATCACTGGTGCATGATGATCTTCCCAGCATGGATAATTCACTGGAACGAAGGGGAAGACCTTCAGTGCACGTAAAATATAATCCTGCTACAGCGATTTTGGTTGGAGATGCTCTTATAACTAAAGCCTTTGAGGTTCTGACTGATATAAAAAACCGCAACCACGCTGTAAAAAGCATAGATGCTCTCACCAGAGCGATTAGTACACGAGGAATGATAGGCGGTCAAGCTGTAGATTTGATCTCTCAAAACAAAAAGATCAATATTAATGTGCTCAAATACATCCACATGAAAAAGACTGGGGCGTTATTACAGGCAGCCATGGAAATGGCATGCGTGCTGAATGACACAGAAGAAAATCTTACAATTACTTTGGGTAATTATGCTTTGAATCTGGGTCTTGCTTATCAAATAGTTGATGATGTTCTGGATGAAGTGGGAACTTATGAAGTGCTTGGCAAGGAGCCAGGTTCTGATGCTCGAGGTCACAAAGCTACTTATCCCAGTCTTATAGGGCTTGAGAAATCTAAAAAGACAGCTGAAAAACTCCTGCGGGATTGCTATAATCTGATAAAGAACATGGATGGCAATGAAGTATTAGTAGAATTTATAAACCAGGTGAAGGAACGCTTACCATAGGAAGTAATGACTATTGAGTTATTTAAAAATAATCAGACCTTTTAATCTCATATTTGTGGGTTTGTGCATTGCTTTTGGTGCTCTTTATCCAGAATACCGGATTATAGATACCTGGAAGATCATTTCTGCCATATTGTCTGGGCTTTTAATTGCAGCAGCGGGTTATACTGTGAATGATTATTATGATATTGAAATAGACAGGATCAATAAGCCGGAAAGAGTGTTACCTTCAGGTTCCATGAAAATTAAAAGTGCTATGATTTATAGCATAATACTTTTTCTAATGGGGATCATATTTTCTTATTTCACCGGGAGCGTGCTATGTCTTTTGCTGGCTTTTATAAATTCCATGTTTCTTTTCCTGTATGCCAGGTTTTTTAAACGGGAATTTATAATTGGCAATTTTCTGGTAGCTTATACTTCTGCTTCCTGTTTCATTTTTGGTGGAATAGCTGGCAAAAATATTGCTAACAGTTTGATAATTGCATTTTTTGCTTTTTTCTATACTTTCCTCAGGGAGATCGTGAAGGATCTGGAAGATATTAAGGGAGATAGTCAAGCCGGAGCAAGCACTATTGCAGTACGTTGGGAAAAGAGCAAAGTTATGAATCTTTGTCTGATCCCGGTATTGGCGATAATTTCTTTTACAGCATATCTTTTTATCTGGAAGGGTCTTGGTAATTCTCAGTTCATTCTCTTACTTTTTTTTGTAATATTACCTTTACTAATATTTTTCAGGATATTATCTACCCGAAACAGGGTGAAAATTTATAATCAGATATCACGATTAATGAAACTTGATATGCTTGTTTTATTGATCATTTTTGCTATAGGAAGATTCATATGAAAATTTATAATCGTTTAGTTGAAATGTCCCATACGCAGGCTAATTATTTCTGTCTGTTAGATCCCGATAATCTTGATAAAGAAGAAGCCAGAGAATATGCTGTAAAAAGTGAAGAGAATGGAGCAGATGGTATACTGGTGGGTGGCAGTCTGATGTATCGGGACAGCTTTGAAGAGAATCTGAAAATCATCAAGGAATCGGTAAAAAACATTCCGGTGCTAATATTTCC
This sequence comes from Candidatus Stygibacter frigidus, assembly GCA_030765325.1. Classification (GTDB taxonomy): domain Bacteria; phylum Cloacimonadota; class Cloacimonadia; order Cloacimonadales; family TCS61; genus Stygibacter; species Stygibacter frigidus. The sequence goes on from JAVCCT010000085.1 coordinate 3,527, forward strand.
CGGACTGTTTAATTTTGTTTCACCCTATGCTGATGCCTTGCTTTTGCTATCAGTGGTTTCCAGCAGAAATGCTCAAATGTTGATCGGGGAACAGGTGAGAGCAGCACCTTTGATAAAGAAATATGGTATTGAAGCAATAGGTACTGGATATCTGATCATTGATGGAGGTAATAATTCTTCTGTACAATATATGAGTCACAGTATGCCTATTCCACATGCCAAAGATGATATTGCTGCTGTTCATGCGTTAGCTGCTCAATATATCGGGATGAAGCTCATCTATATGGATGCTGGCAGTGGAGCGGTAAAACCCATCTCAAACAGCATGATAACTCAGGTGAAATCAGATATTGAGATACCCCTCATTGTGGGTGGAGGCATAAAAGATCCTGAAACTGCTGCCCAGAAAGCAGCTGCTGGAGCAGATTTCGTAGTTACAGGCAATATTCTGGAAAAGGGATTTGATACCGGCTTGGTTAGGGAATTTGCCCAGGCAATCCATTTAAGCAGAAAAAAATGATAGATATTCATACTCACCTGCTGCCCGGAGTAGATGACGGCAGTTCAAGCATTCCGCAAACAATAGAGCAGCTTACAATAATGAGCCAGGCTGGGGTAAAAACAGTGTATCTTACCCCCCATTTTATGCGTAATTTATATCATAATGCCCATGATGTGATCACTCCAGTTTTTAATGATCTTAAGCAGGAAGTGAAAGGATTAGATATAGAGCTTGTGTTGGGATGTGAATTTTTTATTGATAATCATGCTGCTGAAACTATCCAGCAGGAAGAACTTACCTTAGGTGACAGCAATTATGTCCTTTTTGAAAGTATGCTGCAGCAATTACCGGCAGATATTTTTGAACAGACCTATCAATTGCAGAAAGCTGGTTATAAACTGATAATGGCACATCCGGAATGGTATACCGATATTATCCGAAAATCTGAACTTGTGGAAGATTTCCTGGTCCGTGATATATATCTTCAAATCAATGCTGGCAGTTTAATGGGGATGTATGGCAGAAATGTTCAACATACTGCTTTTAATTTGTTAGAAAAGGGATTTGTCCATTTTATTGCTTCAGATAATCATGGTGATCAACAGGAATGTGTGCAGCAAATAGCATATCAGCTTGTATCAGAGAATTTCAGTGATAAAATTGCTGAGGAGTTATTTATAAATAACCCAGCCAGGATAGCAACTGATGATAAAATCGAATTGATCAATCACTGGAGATTACCTGCCAAACCAAAATCTATCTGGTCAATAATTAAGACCTTTTTTACCGGTTATGAATAAAAAACTATTACTTACTGGCGCTACAGGTTTCATCGGTCGTCATATTGTACAGCAACTCAGTTCAAAGAAATATGACATTACCCTTTTTGTACGTCCTAAGACCAATAAAAAACGGCTGGAAAATCTTCCAGAAAAAGCCGAAATAATTGCTCTTGATCTAAGAGATATTAATAAACTGAAAAAAATACTCAGCGAAAATATTTATGATGCGATAATCCATGCCGGAGCAATCAGAAACAGACCTCAAACCTGTGCTGATGACTATTTAAAAGCTAATGTGCAATCAACTGAACAATTAGCGCTTCATGCTATGAAAAACGAGGCGAAATTTATATTTTTCTCCTCGGTAGGAGTGTTTGGCAGTGTTCCCAAAAGTTTACCGCCTGAGGAAGAAACTCCTCGCGAAGGTGATAATCTATATCATCAGAGCAAAATTCAAGCAGAAGCAATTATCGAACGCTACGTGCTTTACAAGCTTAATTCTGTGATCATCAGACCCGCAATCACTTATGGAACAGGTGATTTCGGCTTTCCTTATAACCTTATTAAGATGATTGATAAAAATAAGATACTCTTACCTGTCAAAGCTCCCAGTATTCACCTGGCAAATGTCGATTTACTGGTTTCAGCTGTTCAGCATTTATTGCAAAATGACTATCAGGCAGGAAAAATATATAATATTGCAGATCGTAATCCGGTTAATCTTCTTACATTAGCTGATGCTATCAATCAGGAGTTAAAGGGAAAGGATTTTAGCAGAAAACTTGTAATCCCTAACTGGTATTTTACTGTTGCTGCCAAGTTTGCCGGAATATTTGGTAACAAAGCCTGGGAAACGCGTTTTCAGCTATTTAGTCACAGTTGGTTCTATGATGTTGAAGCAGCATATGAGGATTTAAAACTTAAAAATATAGAAACTGCAACAGGGATCAGGAGTACAATAGAATGGTACAAGAAAGTAAAGCAGATCAAGAAAATTTGATAGAAAAATATGATGAAGGTCTAGGTACTGTATATGAACGCTTCAGGCTGAATTACATCTTTAAGCGTCTAATGAAAACTAACAATATTAAGCGAATACTGGAATATCCAATATATGGTATGACGGGTGTGGATGGTATTAATTCTGTCTATTTTGCCCAGCAGAATGCTGAGGTGGAACTGGTGGATGATAACTGGGAAAGACTGGAAAAAGTGAAAAACCACTGGCAGTTGCTGCAGCTTGATCATAAGCTGAATACTCATTACTGTCCTCATTCGGAAATAGGTA
>JAVCCT010000203.1 GCA_030765325.1 Candidatus Stygibacter frigidus
ATAAGTGGGATAATAATCCCAGTCTCGCATCTGTTCTTTGGTTGTTGCCATTTCAGCGATATATCCTTCTGAGGGATGTGGCAATATTCTGTAGGTGAAGCCAGACTCAGCTAATTTTGCCAGTTCATTTTCATTGGCGTAAGCAAGAATTTTTCCGTCTGAGACTTTATGAATTGATATAATACGTGATAGTTTTTCGATATCTGGTTTACCTGTTAGATCAATTTCCAGATAATATTCCGTAGCCGCTTGAAGACTCACAAACAACACCAGTATAAATATAAAAATCCCTATTCTTCTTCTCATTTTACCCCCTTAACACAATTAATTTTACCTTAATTACAAAAACTTTTACAAAGGTAATCTTAGGCAAGGAAAAACTTTGCTGACCATAAAATTACTCCACTAAGTTATGTACGACAGAGACTGACAATATTCAGGGATAATGCCGGTATTATACGGTTGCCAGAAGTCCTGTCCTGAGTACAGTGTAGAACTCCTGCTTAGTGGGGCAGCAATAATCTTTATCAGAGCCCCTCGCAGACCGTGTCTTAGCCTTGATGTAGGTTGGATCTGGAAATACCCGGCGGTGCACATATAACTTGCAGCACACTCATTTTTAATTTCGTGGGGATAGGTGAATCTTGATCGATATTTAGCAAATGACAAATATCTGCTTGACAGTTACATCTATAATTAATGTAGAATATAACAGTGAATAAATATGATGCAATTGAGAACTGATCTTCTTGACCTTTTTTTTGAATTATTGGGTTTGGACATAAAGAACACTGCCTGCAAAACTAAATATTTCTTTTCTTTGTAATTTATAGTATCTGTTAATTTATGACTATTCAGTAAAAGTTGATGAAAATGATTTCACGATAAGGCAATTACTAAAAAATATCACTACACGGAATACATCGACAAATTCGACGAACTGAAAGCACTGCTTAGTAAAGAAGCTGTTTACATTGGAATATTTGATAAAAATTGGCAGGATATAACAAAGATTCCTCATTTCATTTGTAGTGTCCAAATTTAAAAACCGGGTTATTGTTTTTCAATGACTTAGCGATTGTTTCTCGAAAGATGGGATAAAGATAAAATGTAATGTAAGATTTCTAACCACGAAAAGCACGAAATGACACGAAAGAATGTATTGTAACCGGTAAGATTATTTTACCACAGAGACGTAGAGGGTACGGAGGATGACTGTATTTTATGGAGTGCAGTGAGAACGTCACTGCATTAGGGTGTTAGCGGTAAATCCCTTTCTCGTCTTCGACTCGATGCACCGACATTTCCGATGCACTCCAAATCTATAAGTCATAAACTTTCACATCATCCCAAGGATATTCACCTCAAAGATAACAATAAATTTACGGCAAAACATGTCAACTATATTCATAATATAGATAGCGGTTTGATGTAAATAGAAGATAAATGACTTATTATTCATATTTTATCAAGATATAAGTTTTTAATATATTGAAAATCTGAAGATGAAATTATCAGGTATGGGGAATGATCTCAGGAGAAGCAGAAATATCACACTGAAGGCAGTTATTTATCATTTTGAGGTAATTGGCAAAAACCTGTTGGGGCGTGCAGCAGTATTCGGATTCGAGGTGGTCATATCTTCTGGAGATGGAGTGAATGATACCCATATTTTGTCCCCAGATGATAAGCTGAAGCTGTTTGGGGGTAAATTTAGATATAATAGAGCCATCTTTTATACCAAGTTCGATAGCTTGGAGCAGAAGGTTCAGGTTTTTTTGGTGAATACTTTCCGCTTCAATGCCAAAGGAGCTCTGCAGCTTCTCTCTGTCATCATTAGGCTTATTATCTTCAAAAGTAATATCAAAGAAAATGATATTATTGAAAGATTTTCTATGATTTATAAAGAAGGTGAAAAAGGTATTGCTGATAGCTACAACTTTACTGATGCCAGTTATATCTTTTTCACATATAGAAGTTAATTCTAAATTTAGTTTATTAACTGCTTTAAGGATAACAGCATTGAAGAGGTCATTTTTATCAGAAAAATACTGGTATAAATTTCTTTTACTATAGCCGGCATTATTGGCAATGATATCCAGAGTAGTAGCTTCATAGCCATTTTCGTTGAACAATTCTTCAGCGATACCTATTATCCGGTTTTGTTTTGAGCGTTTTTCCCACTCTTTTCTTTTTTTAATTTCCAAACCAACTCCTGATCTTTTTAAATAATGACATAACAAAAAAAATGAACGGCAATTTTGTCAAGTGTGAAATAGGAAGCACAAACAAATTGATGTTTGCAATTTCAACCAGAAGTATTAGCTAAAATTAATTAATTAATGAAGTTGAGCATAATTTCACCATATTGATTAGAAATACATTTTAAGGTAATTAAGTAAATAATAGTGTATATCATTTCATAAGGGTGAAATTTTGTACTTGACATTTAATGTGCAAAACACGATTCCTGAAACATTAAAAAATGAATTAAGGAGAATATTATGGGCAAGGTTTCGATTACGTTAAATGGTTCAGAAGTAAAAAACATTTATCCCGCTGTGACAATTGGAGTATCAGCGGCAGCGAGTGGAGATGAGGTGATCTTTTTTGTATTACCATCAGCCCTTCCAGCATTCGTAAAAGGTGAATTTGCAAAATTAAATAAGAAGGCAGTAAATCTTCCTGATCTGGAAGAGATGTATGAGGGATTGATGATGCTGGATGCCAAAGTCCTGATTTGTGAATTAGGTTTTGGTGTACATAATTTAAAAGAAGAGGATTTAATTGAGGGGATACATGTAGTGGGAGCCACAACCTTTGTAGCCGAAGCCATGGGTTCTGATCTTACATTTTCATTTTAGACAATTAGAGAAAGCATAAAAACATAATCGGGTAACAATGCCAAAAGTAAGAGATGGCAATCAAAAAACCGGAACTACAAATTAGTTGGAGTATATAAAAAAACCACAAGGAGGAAAAATGGAAGTGAACGAGAAATTAGATTGTAAAGGTCTTTCCTGTCCTATGCCCATTATCAAATTAAGCAAAGTTATGAAGAAAATGAAAAGTGGAGAAGTTCTGGAAATGCAGGGAACAGATCCAGGATCAAAGACAGATGTACCTGCCTGGTGTAATAAAACAGGTAATGAATTTCTGGAACAGAAAGAAGCAGATGGAGCGTTCATCTTTTACATTAAAAAAGCGTAAAGGAGAACCCTATGTTTAAGAAAGGAGTGTTAAGAGAATTATTTGATAGTCTTTTCAAATCTACCTGGCCCATGTGGGTTGGGGGAATCTTACTGGCAATACTTAGTACATTATTATTTGTGATCAAATATCCCTGGGGAGCCAGTGGTGGATATGTGAATATCGGACAAAATCTTTTTCAATCCTTAGGGATAATGAGCCTTGGTACTGGAACACCAATCAATATGCACACAGTGGCTTTGCTTAATATTTTCATCATAATTGGGGCATTTATATCAGCCCTGTTTTCCCGCGAATTCGGAATCCGGATAGCCCCAGTGGGAGAATTGGTGAAAGGACTTATAGGTGGAGTATTGATGGGAATAGGTTCCACAGTAGGTATCGGCTGTACAACAGGAGGATTTTTCTCAGGAGTGGCAGCCTTATCAGGTGGAGCATTATTTTTATCATTAGGTTTTATGATAGGAACTGTTTTAGCTTTGAGATATCTGCTCTGGGAAATGGAAGCATTACCAGGTATCAGCATGGGTAAATCGAGCGTATTGCTGGCAGGCAACAAGCCCAAAACAGGCTGGCAATGATGGCTGGGCTGGATACTAATAGCAGTTGTACTTTATATAGCGAGCAGCTATACCAGCAAAGGTGGCAGCAATATGAAGGTATTAGGCTGGCACATTTTGATAGCGCTATTTTTGGGTATTATCCTGCAAAGATCACGTTACTGTATTGTGAGAGCATTTCGGGAACCCTTCATGACAGGAGAAGCAACAGCTCCAGTGGCAATAATTATCAGTATGCTGGTAGCATTAATGGGATTCACGGTCATCAAATATTTTGGTGTGGGAAATGCCGGGGAAATTGCAGTGAGAACAATAGAGCTGAAATCAGTGTATGCCAATTTCTGGCTGCGTGCTTTGATCGGTGGGATCATCTTTGGCATAGGTATGACGATTGCCGGTGGATGTGCCGTGGGAACTCTCTGGCGAGCTGGAGAAGGTCATGTGAAATTATGGTTTTCTGCAATTGGCTTTGCTATCATGGCACCGGTATCTAAGGGTTTCATAGTACCTTTAGTAGCAAAATTAATTCCTGAGAGCCTTGCAAAGCAGGTATTTTTACCTGATAGCCTGGGCTATACAGGAGCTGTAGTGCTGGTATTATTTATATTGTTAATATGGTATATATTTGTGAAGTGGAATGAGAAAACCGGCAAGTTTTCGGCATTATAAAAGGAGGAAAAGATGAAAACATTATATTTTGTTAGTTTAATGATACTCC
>JAVCCT010000179.1 GCA_030765325.1 Candidatus Stygibacter frigidus
AATTTCACAAAAATTGACAAATATGATGGGTATGTGCACTTATATGTTGCAAAAATTGAAAACCTGCAACGATATCAATTACTTAGGTTGAACAGTCTCTATTAACTGGAGACTGTTCAACATCATGCCACCCCCTGTAATAACTTACGCTTCATAATATCAATAATATTGCACACTTTCAGGTTTTCTTGACAAATTTGTGGTAAATCAATGTCTCCAATAAAGCATTTCTCAAAATGTATTGGGTGGTTGATTGCTTCTTTCAATATTAGGGATGATATCAATTGTTTTACAAACTTCTCAGATTTAAGCCCATATCTTTTAGCTATTGATTTCTCGATTTTACGATTCCATCAAATATAGATTAAGAAAATAATCACAATCAGAAGAGGGATAATGAATTGACAAGCTGTGGATAAATCATAAATTGGATTATCTTGAAAAAAAGTAATTTAGAAGGATTAATAATGAAAGTCAGAAGTCTTATCCTTGCCATGATTACGGGAGTATATCTCCTTGGTAATTCAGTGTTTGCGCCGTTGGGCACACCTTTGCATAATTATAATAACGATGTGTATGGATTAGGAATGGGTGATACGGGAATATCTGATCTATACCGGATCAATTGTAACCAGGATAACCCCAGTTTATTGATAACGGCTAATAATGTAACTTTATCCTCAGCAATCAATATGGGATATTACTGGTATGAAAGCGATTCAGACAGCTATCGGGATGATGCTCTGTATCTTCCGTATTTTACCTTAACGGTTCCCATAAAGAATCATCGGGTGGGGATTTCATTGAGTTCGCTTTATTCAGGCAATCTATATACCGGCAAATCAAATATCAGTTATGTGGCGGGAGATACTCTGGTGTATGATGAGATAGTCCGTAAAACAGAGGATATATTTCGAACACAATTGCATTATGCCTTCAAGAGCCGTTATTTGAATGCGGGAGTTTCTTTGATCTATTATTTTGGGAATCAGGTAAATTACTGGAGTCTTGATTATGATAACAGCGGTTTTACAGACACCAAATATGAATATGAGAAGTATTATAGTGGGGTGGGTTATAAATTGGGTTTGAGCAAGATGATGGGCAATTTATCAGTAGGCGGCAGTTATGAGCCCTCAGCTAAATTAAATGGTAATCTGGTAAATCGTTATAATTTTGGCAATAAGGAAGACACCTTAAGTTATCATGAAGATTTGTTTGAGATACCGGAAAATGCCAATATAGGCATGACATATCAATTTTCAAACACCCTAAAAATGAATTTGGAAAGCAATTATACATTCTGGTCAAAGAGCGACCGGGAATATGAAGATGAGTATGGCAATTCCGGTAAATATGAAGACAGCTGGCGGATAGGCAGTGGATTATCATACGATCCGGTATCTGGCTATGGCAGATGGTATGAGCGAATTCCCTTTCGTTTAGGTGGCAGTTACAGATTATTGCCGTTTAAAAATGGCGGAGATGATATTCATGAAATGGCATTGTCCACAGGCAGCACGATCCAGCTTGATTCTCCGGGACGCAAAATTGATTTTGCTTTGAGATACATATATCGTGGGAATAGCGATAATAGTGGATATCGGGATGAATCTTTGCAACTGGTGATAGGTGTAACGGGGTTTGATATATTCCAGAAACGTCCCAAGCGAACCAAAGAGCGGGACATCCCTAAGGTTGATCCCGGCATGGGAGTGAGAGAAGACACACAATGAGATTTAACTGGAATATCCCAGAAACAACCAATCTGAATTTTTATGATCAGATAGTGGGAAATCGTGGAATCGAAGAGAGTTATTTTTATGCAGGATTGAATGATATTCCGAATCTGAATCTGATCAAGGATATGGAAAAGGGAGCTCTAAGGATCATCAAAGCACTGCATCGCAAAGAGCGGATAATAATCTTTGGCGATGATGATATTGATGGTATCACTTCCACTTATATACTTTTCGATTTTTTCACTAAGCTGGGATTTCAGGATCATTATGCTTATATTCCCAACCGGATACTCGAGAGTCACGGGATGCAGGAAGGATTTATCCAGGAAGTGAGAAGCCGGAATATCTCCCTTGTGATCACAGTGGATGGTGGCGTATCTTCCGTGGAACAAGTTGGTGAATTGAACCAGATGGGTTGTGATGTAGTGATCACAGACCATCATGAAGTTCCAGAATTATTACCTCCAGCTTATGCTATTATCAATTGTAAGCAAAAAGATTGTAAATTTCCTTTTAAAATGCTGGCAGGAGTGGGGATCACCTATTTATTAATTAAAAAGATAGCAGAAATTATCAATACAGTGACTGATCCGAGTTATTTATTCTGGGTGGCAGTTGGTACCATCTCAGATAAAGTTCCTCTGGCAGGAATAAACCGGATATTAGTGAAAGAAGTGATAGAGAACTGGTATGAATTTGAAGATGATACTCTGGATGTATTGAATAAATACTTCTGGTTTCCGGGGGATTTTTCTTCGCGGATGGCGATCTTTAGATATTTGATCAAACTACTTGCTAATGGCAGGGAGGCTGATGGACACAACACATCCTTCAAGCTGCTCACATCACCAAAAATATATAAAAGCCAGATATTGAAGTCCCTGATCTCGAAACGCAAAGAGAGCGAAAAGAAATTAAATGAAGTACGGCATTATATAGAAGATCTGGTTTCAGATGAGATCGGGATATATTTTTTGCATTATGATAAAGATGATATGATTCCGCACCAGTATCTGGGTTTGTGTGCTACCACGATCAGCAAGACACATATGATCCCCACCGTATTTTTGAAGAAGCGGGGAGATTTGATAATATGTGAGGTGCGTGGTATAGACGGATTTGATTTTATTAAAGCCTTTGAGAGTCTTCAGGATCTTTTGATCCAATGGGGCGGACATCAGAAGGCAGCGGGATTTTCCATGAAGCAGGAAAATCTGGAAGAATTTATCATTCAGTTCAAGGAATATGTTGAGACGCACCGTCAATCAATTCTGGCAAACCGCCGGCTTGATATCGATTGTGTATTTGAGCCCTCGCAGATCAATCAGTTGATCAGCTTTGTTCAGATAGAATTACCTTTATTCCAGCCGTTTGGAGAAGGAAATCCTGAGCCACTATTTTTGATCAGAAATTATAATCCAGCCCGAGATGGCAATAGCCTTTCTTTTGCAGAAGACAGCAATCTTTCGTCAGATAAAAATTATGATATAGTGTTTAATTTCAGAGGATCATCTTTCTACCTGGTGGACAGCCGTGAATCCTCTGCAAGTCAATAGATCAAGGAGCGCAAGATGAAAATTAATCGAAACCTTTGCGATATATGCGGGAGCTGCGTGGCAGTCTGCCCGGTGGATGCGATCAGTATCAGTGAGTTTTCCGTAACAATTCATCAGGATCAGTGTATTCAATGTGGAAACTGCGTGCAGGTGTGTCCGGTCAAAGCGATCAGTGAGGATGAATAATGAACAGCAGTCAATATGATATAGTAGTGATAGGCGGAGGTCCGGCAGGGAGTATAACGGCGCGATATGCGGCAGAGAAGGGCGCAAAAGTGCTGATGCTGGAGCGTGACCGGGAAGCGGGGATACCTGTAAGATGTGCTGAAGGCGTGTCCCAAAACGGGATAGCACCCTTTATAGATATTGACCCCAAATGGATAGCAGCGACAATAGATTCTGCCTGTTTGCATTCACCTGATGGAGAAGAAGCATATATGTATAATAATGGAGTTGGCTATGTGCTTGAACGGCGGATATTTGATACAGAGCTATGTAATCTGGCAATTCAGTCCGGGGCAGAAATGCTTACCAAGGCAGATGCAGTGGGATTGGAATTTGAAGGTGAAAAGATCACAGGTGTGAGATATATACATAATGGCGAGAACAAGATAGCAACGTGCTCAATTGTGATTGGAGCAGATGGCGTGGAATCACGAGTAGGCAGATGGGCAGGCATAAATACCACACTTGCCTTGAATGATATTGATACCTGCGTGCAATATACCGTGAGCGGGACAGATTTTGAGGCAGATACCTGTCATTTTTATTTTGGCAGAGATGTATCTCCGGGTGGATATATCTGGATATTTCCCAAAGGTGAAAAGACCGCAAATATCGGGATAGGCATTAGTGGAGATATGGCAGCAGATAAGGGACCTAAGGAATATTTAGATGAATTTATGGAAAAGCATTTTCCAGAAGTCAGTATAAATTATACGGTGTATGGAGGTGTTCCCACAGCCTGGGGACTAAATGAATATATCAAAGATAATATCATGCTGGTGGGCGATGCAGCCCGGCAGGTAAATCCCATAACGGGAGGTGGAATTGTGCAGGCAATGATCGCAGCCAGGATAGCGGGTCAGGTTGCTGCTGATTCCATTGCAGCAGGTGATCAGAGCAAAAAATATTTATTGCGATATAAGAAAGAATGGGATGCCAAATTAGGTAAAACCCAGAAAACGATGTATGCCATGAAAGAAAAATTCATGAATATGAAAGATGAGAAATTTAATAAACTGGTGAATTTGTGCCAGGGCATCCCCAAAGATGAATTCAGCCTTAAGAAATTATTCTCAGTGGCAATGAAGGGTAATCCGCTTTTAATGGCAGAAATAGCCAAAGCCTTTGTGGTAAGTAAACTTAAGTAATTATCATTTTTCAAAATAAAATTGTGGGTGGGTGATGAAAAGGATAAATAATACAGAGTTTTTCAGGAAGGCTATACATATTAGTTCGCTCTTGATCCCTATGCTTTTTAAGTATCTTTTTCATTATAACCGCAAAAATACTTTTTTGATCCTATTGCCATTAACAATAATTTTCATCCTTTTTGATACCTTCAGGATAGAGCATCGGACATTTAAGAAGTTTTACCAGGGTTTGTTTGGTATAATATTGCGTAAGCATGAGCTAAGCGATTTTACTGGAGCAGTATATGTGATGGTATCAGCGGTATTATGTATTGCTTTATTTCCGGGTAATATTGCCTTTATGAGCTTATCATTTCTGGCAATAGGCGATACATTTGCAGCTTTGGTGGGCATCAGATTAGGCAGAAGAAAACTTCCGGGACAAAAGAAAAGTGTGGAAGGCAGCATCGCCTGTTTTCTGGGTACTTTTATATTTGGAGTAGTATATTATAAATTTGATTATCAGTTAGGTTTATCATTAGCAGCAATATTATTGGGAGCAGGTAGTGCCACGCTGGCAGAAGCCTGGCGTATAAGATTTGATGACAATTTTAAAATCCCATTAATTTCGGGATTTGTAATGTATCTGGCAAGTATAATATTCATATAAAGGGTGGAAATAGAAGTGAAATTATCATTTGTTATTCCGGCATATAATGAAGAAGAGAGCATAGTTCAGCTTTATGAAGAGATCATTGGCAATCGTGGAAAACATCAATATGAGATCATATTTATTGAAGATGGCAGCACAGATGGCACATTTGAAGTGATGAAAGAGCTTGCTGGCAAAGATGCTAATGTGAAAGTGGTGAAATTTCGCAAAAACCTGGGAAAGGCAGCGGCATTGCAGAGTGGATTTAATATTGCCAGTGGAGATGTGATCTTCACCATGGATGCTGATCTGCAGGATGATCCCAAAGAAATTCCCCATTTTTTGGAGAAACTGGCAGAAGGTAATGATCTGGTTACGGGCTGGAAAAAGAAACGCCATGATCCATTATCAAAAAGATTACCTTCTAAATTTTTTAATTTTATCACTTCGCAATCCTTTGGGCTTAAATTGCATGACTATAATTGCGGTTTCAAAGCTTATCGCGCAGAAGTTATCAAAGAGCTGGATATATATGGCGAAATGCACCGCTATATTCCTGCCCTTGCCCATTCGAAAGGATTTAAGGTGGCAGAGATAGTGGTGGAACACCGGAGTCGTAAATTTGGTAATTCTAAATATGGCTGGGAAAGATATTTAAGAGGATTTCTGGATTTGCTCACTGTGAAATTACTCACTCATTATTCCCGCAGTCCCTTATATCTATTTGGCAATATTGGAGCCAGTATTTCCTTTCTGGGATTCTTAATAGCTCTTTATCTATCGGTACTTAAAATATTTTATGCTCAGGCATTATCAAATCGCCCTCTGCTTTTCCTGGCGATATTACTGATAATGGTGGGATTGCAATTCTTTTCTTTGGGATTATTGAGTGAGCTTATAGTAAATCAGAACCGTAAGCTGAATCGAGAGAAAAATATCTCTATCCAAACAACTATTAATATTAAAGAGGAAAAAAATGACTAATAATTTTGAGCTATTTAAAGCAAAGATGCAGGCAGAAGAATTAGAACCGATAGTTATAAATTCCTTTAAATATCTCTATAATAAACTGGCAGCAGGAGAAAGCGGTAACTTAAGCAGAACTGAGATCGACCAGCCGGCAGATGACAGATTGATAATGTATAAAGACCTGCCAGATGGGGAAAAGGCTCCTCTTGATAAATTGGCTGTTATCAAATTAAATGGCGGGTTAGGCACCACAATGGGGCTGGATAAAGCGAAATCTCTATTGAAAGTAAAAGATGAATATACCTTTCTGGATATTATTGCCTTGCAAATGATCCGATTGCGTGAATTAAAGCACATCACAGTCCCGCTGTTATTTATGAATAGCTTCAATACCAGCGATGACACTCTATCTTATCTGGCAAAATATAATGAGCTTAAAACCAATGGTTTGCCTTTGGATTTTTTGCAGAATAAATTCCCTAAAGTGATCAAAGATAGCTTATATCCACTGGAGATGGCTGATGATAGATTGAATTGGAACCCACCGGGACATGGTGAGATATATATGGTGATGAAGAAAACAGGAGTGCTCGATCTTTTGCTTGAGAAGGGGTATAAATATATCTTTATCTCCAATTCTGATAATCTGGGAGCAGTTGCTGATGGCAGAATCCTGCAATATATGGCAGAAGAAGATATTCCGTTTATTATGGAGGTGTGCCACCGCACAGAAATGGATAAAAAAGGGGGGCATCTGGCGCAGGATAAGAACGGTAAATTGATCTTAAGAGAATCAGCCCAATGTCCCGAAGAAGAGATCAATGAATTTCAGAACATTGATTTTTATAAATATTTCAATACAAATAATCTATGGGTCAACCTGCCGGCTTTGGAACAGAAATTATGTGATAATGAGAATTTCTTGCAGCTTACCCCAATTATGAATCAGAAGAAAGTTGATGGTACTCCAGTGATTCAACTGGAAACTGCCATGGGATCAGCAATTAATGTATTTGAAGAAAGCAGGGCAGTAGTTGTGGAAAGAGAGCGTTTTGTTCCGGTGAAAAAAACCAATGAATTTCTTGCTGTACGCTCAAATGCTTATGTGATTGATGATAGCTGGCAGATAAAATTGAAAAAAGGCAGAACAGATGCCCCTCAGATCCAGCTTGATGAGAGATATTATAAAACCGTGAATGATTTTGATGAAAGAATGAATAATAACTATCCATCTTTGGAAAATTGTGAAGCGTTATCTATCAAGGGAGATGTACACTTTGGGAAGAATGTGGTGATCAAAGGTATAGTGAAAGTAACCGCTTCTCAACCTTCTGTACTGGAAAACATGGAATTGAGTGATGAAAATTTAAAATTGGATTAAAAATGGGAACTAAACAAAAAATCTTTCTTATTTTTCTGCTTTTACTGACCTGCATAGCAAATGCCGTAGATCTTAATATTGCCCTAAAAGAACTTAATGGCACTACCTCAATCAAAGAGCCTGGATTGTATGCTCAGGCTTTTAAAATCCCAGAAGTACTATTGCCACAGGAATATATAGATCATCCGGAACGTATCCTTGATCAAGCTGATAATAAAAAGAAGATGTATATCTTGAATAAATTAGCCCGGGATAGCTGGAAAAGATCATTTGACCAGGGTCTTGAATATGGTAATCAAGCGCTGGAAGTAGCGCGAGAAGCGCATCTTGATTTTGGCATAGTGATATCATTAATCACTCTGGCAGAAACATATCTTCAAATGGAAGAATATGAAAAAGCCTCAGAAGAATATCTGGAAGCTGAAACAGTGATTCTCAAATTACGAGATAAAAAAGAACTACCGGAAATCTATGACGGTTTGACAAAAGTTTGGATAGTAGCCAAAGAAGAAGATAAAGCTCTGGAATATGCCAATAAATCATATGAATTGCAGAAAATAGAAGATGACGTCAAATCAATATCAGATCAATTGATCAATATCGGTAATGTATATTTTCATTTCTCTAATTATGAAAAAGCTCTTGATTATTATTATCAGGCACTTGATATAGAAGATGCAAATCAACTCATCTGGCGGCAGGGCTTAATCCGTCATAACTTATCTATGGCTTATTATAAGCTGGGAGATTTTGCTGAAGCACAAAAGAATATCAATCTGCTGCTCGAAAATGCTGATCAGGGAAAGAATAAGTGGGAATATGCTGATGGTTTGAGTTTCAGGGGTTATTTACAGGGTAAGATGGAAAAATATGACCTGGCACTTGAGGATTATTATGCAGCCTTGAGAATATACAGCGAAATCAAAGATTTTTCAAGTCAGGTGGAAATATCTATCAGTATCGGCAATATACAAATGCTTTCAGGTAAGATCAAGCAGGCTAAAGAGACTTATCTTGAAGCACTGGATATGGCAAACAAATATAATCATATAACCGGTCTTGCCGCTTTAGAAAACAATCTGGCAGTAATTGCTGAGATCAATAAGGATTATGATGAGGCAGTTAAGAAAAATATCACTTCATTGAACCTGGAAAAAAGTGATGAAAATAATATCGGAATAATTACTTCTCTATATAATCTGGGAAACTTGTATTTGACTTTGAGCAATTATGATAATTCAGTTAAAAGCTTTTTGCAAGGATTGGAATTATCTCAGGGTTTGGGAGAAGATTTTTTAATAAAAGAGATATATTATCGGTTGGCAGAACTTTATGCGCAGACGGGGGATTATCAAAAAGCTCTGGATTTTCAAATAAAATATTCTGATCTTAATTATAAATTAAACTTTGCTGATCTGCAAACCAGATTTGAAGTAGGAAAGAAACGATATGAAGTGGAATTGCTTAAAAAGCAAAATACAATTTTGAACCTTCAAAAATCAAGAATGTGGATGGGGATGATCTCACTGGCAATTTTAGTTTTATTAATGATCTGGGTGAATGCATCCAAATCAAAGGTTAATAAAACTTTAAAAACTGAGGTTAATGAGCGTAGCCGCACTGAAAATGAATTGAAAAAGATTAAATCTGAACTGGAACAACGAGTATCTCTTAGAACTTCAGAATTAACAAGATTAAATAAGTCACTTCAAAATGAAGTTAGTGATCGCAGGCAGTATCAGGAGAAACTGGAGCTATCTCTGGAAGAAAAAGATGTGATGATGAAAGAAATCCATCATCGGGTAAAAAACAATATGCAGGTGATCTCCAGCCTTTTGAAGATGCAGGCAAATTACATAGATGATGAAAAGATTGTTGGGATTTTTGATGATAGTTATCACAGAGTGAAATCGATGTCACTTATCCATGAAAAGCTTTATCGTTCTGATGATCTGGCACGAATAGATTTTCAGGATTATGTGCAAAGTCTTACATCCCTCCTAATTAATACTTTCACTCCTCCCTGCCAGATTGAGTTTGAATTTGATCTTAAAGATATTTTGCTGGACGTAAATATCGCTATCCCCTGTGGATTGATCATTAATGAGATAATCACAAATTCACTTAAGTATGCCTTTGCTGATAGGGAACATGGGAAAGTGACTATCAATATGAATCACGATTTATTCAGTGGATATATACTTAAGATCAAAGATAATGGAATCGGTTTGCCAGAGGGATTTAATGTAAATAAAACCAGATCTCTGGGTATGAGGCTTGTATATCTGCTCAGTGAAGATCAATTAGAAGGAAAAGTAGAGATAAACTCTGAAAATGGCACTGAGTTTATTATCAGCTTTCCAGGGATTTCTACCTGATGAATATTGTAAAAGTTCTTATTGTAGAAGACGAAAGGATCATTGCCGAAAGTATTAAGCTTTCTATAGAAAAATTGAATTATAGCGTTTGCGGAATCCAAGCCTGGGGCGAAAAGGTAACATCTACTATTGAAGAGCTGCAACCGGACCTGATTCTGATGGATATCAGATTACGGGGTGAAATGTCTGGCGTCCAGGCGGCAGCAATAATCAAGGATAAGTTTGATCTACCAGTAGTTTTTTTGACCTCATATTCTGATGATAAAACAATCCAGAACGCAAAGCATACTTATCCTTATGGCTATCTGGTAAAACCTTTTGAAGAGCGTGAACTGTATGCTACTATTGAGATTGCGCTTTTTAAACACAGAACTTCACAAGAACTGGAAAAGTACCGTAATCATCTGGAACAACTTGTGGATGAAAGAACTTCAGAATTAAATAAGGTCAATTTTGAACTTGAAAGTAGAATCAAAGAGGAAGTAGAAAAAAGAAACATGCAACAACAGGTAATCATTCAGCAATCCAAACTGGCTTCTCTGGGTGAACTTGCCGCCGGAATTGCTCATGAAATAAATCAGCCTCTTAATATCATTTCATTTACCATGGATAATGTGCTTGCTCATATTAAATCTGATAGTTTAAATAGAGACTATCTGCAGAAAAAAATGGATAAGGTATTCCAGAACATCTTTCGGATGAAAAATACTATTCAGCATATTCAAACTTTTTCCCGGGAACAAAAAGAAGGGAATTGTAAGGTATTTGATCTTAATAAACCGGTAACTGACGCCATAAACCTTCTTTATGAACAATATCGCAATCATGGGATTGAGTTAAAATTAGAATTGGACTCTCGCAATTTGCCTGTTTATGGTAATCCTTTCCGTTTGGAGCAAGTGCTTCTAAATCTGGTTAGTAATGCCCGGGATGCCATTATAGATAGTAATGGTGAAATTATGGTAACTACCAGTCTTCATGAAAATAAAATATCTATGACAGTATCAGACAATGGTGAAGGAATTGACCCTGAAATTATTGACCAGGTAATCCATCCCTTCTTTACAACCAAGCAACCTGGAGAGGGTACCGGATTGGGACTTTCTATATCTTATGGAATTATAAAAGATCTGGATGGGAATCTGGAAATAAAGAGTATTGTGGGTAAAGGAACTGAAGCAATAGTAACTTTACCTCTCACGCAATCACAGGAAAAGAAAGATGCTAAACAATAAAATGAACATCCTGATCCTTGACGATGAACCCAGTTTCAATGAAGAACTGATAGAATTTATTGAAAGCATGGATTTTAAAGCATCAGCAGAAGAACTACCGGAAAATGCTCTCACTTACCTGAAATCAAATCCTGTAGATATCCTCATATTAGATATCAGACTTCCTCAAATGAGTGGAATTCAAGTCCTCAAGAAGGTAAGAAAAAGTTATCCTGAGCTGGAAGTTATCATGGTTACTGGGCATGGAGATATGGATACAGTGATTGAAGCAATGCGTCTAGGAGCTTGTGATTTTCTCAAAAAACCTTTCCGCCATGTTGATATCAAGCTGGCAATTGAGCGAACGCGTAAATTCCTGGAACTTACACGTAAGCTCAAAAAGGTGGAAAGCCAGTATTCATTGCTCAGCCGTGAGCTTAAAAAGCAGGTGGAATATGATCTGATTGGCAATAGTGAATCATTACAAAAGGTTTACGAACTGGCAATGACAGCAGCAAGATTTAAGAATTCCAATGTTTTGATCACTGGGGAAAGCGGAAGTGGAAAAGAGATCATTGCCCGTTTGATTCATTATGCCAGCCCCAGGCAGGCTAATAACTTCTGTCCGGTAAATTGCAGTGCTATTCCTGAATCTCTCTTAGAAAGTGAATTCTTCGGGCATAAGAAAGGCTCCTTTACCGGTGCTATCTCAGATCAGAAAGGTTATTTTGAACTGGCAGATCAGGGAACTATATTCCTGGATGAAATTGGAGATATGCCAATTGAATTGCAGGCAAAGCTGCTCAGGGCTATTGAAAGTAAAAAGATCAAAAAGATAGGTGATCAAAAAGAATACAGCTATGATTTCAGAATTATTTCTGCCACAAATAGAGACGTAGATGAATTAGTGAAAACCTCTAAATTTCGACTTGATCTGGTGCACAGATTAAATGCTGTGGAAATTCACATTCCTCCTCTCAGAAAACGAATTTCTGATATTCCTCCTTTAATCGATTATTTTATCAATCAGCTGGCAGGTGATATGAATCTTCCCAAGCCTGATATCACTCCTTCTGCCATCCACAAGCTGCAGCAGTACAGTTTCCCTGGTAACGTCAGAGAACTCAAAAACCTTATTGAAAGAGCATTTATCCTAAGCAAAGGGGTGGATCTTCAACCTCAGCATTTTCTGCTGGATAACAAGTCTGATCTACCTGCTCAAGATGATCTGATCTCTGATAAAAGCCTGTTGCTTGAAGAACATGAGAAACAATTGATCCTGATCGCTCTGGAGAGAACGCAATATAATCATCAGAATGCTGCTGACCTTTTGGGTATTTCACGTCATGCACTCAGCAGAAGATTAAAAAAATACGAAATTGAAGCCAGTAAATTTTAAACAGTAAATAACTGATATTTCCGACTTGCTGTAGATGTATGAAATATATGCAATTATCTTTTGGGAGTAAATTTATCTATTTCATAATATCCAATTTTACAACGAGATACGGTATCAAGCAAT
>JAVCCT010000300.1 GCA_030765325.1 Candidatus Stygibacter frigidus
ATTGGCTGGGTTTCATCATACTATATAAAAAAAGACAGGAAACAGCGTGCAGTTGGTATCAATATAACGGAACAACAATTTTGGGGAAATGGATTTGGTCGGGAAGCGTTGACTCTGTTTATAAAGTATTTATTTGATAATAATATATCTACTCTTTTTTGTCAAACGTGGTCAGGAAATACTAGAATGACAAGATTAGCTCAATCACTAGGTTTTATAAAGATTGAAGATACTGAAATAGTTATTATTAAAAACGAAAAATATAACCATATAAAATATCAAATAGGATCCAGTAAAAAAAATAAATTATGAGAAAATATTGACAAAAAAACTTCAGTTCATACATTATAGTATAGCTTTGAGACACATTTGCTGGAGCAAGGAGAGGATTTGAGATATATACATAAAATACTTGGTCATAAAAATATAAAAACAACTGATATATATACTCATATAACGAAGAAGGGCATTGGGAAGATTACCAATCCTCTTGATGGTTTAAAAATTTTAGAGATAAGGTATGAATAACTTGAGTAGGAGTTATTGTATACCTAATTTATTTATACCTATAGTTAATTATGTCTACCTAAAACGTAGGCGTGAGTACTAATGTTACGCACTTTTAAATTTAATCGGGAAGGTTGATTTTGGAAAAATTAATACAAGAATATGAAAGTAAAGAGTTACTATTTGAAGAATTCAGGATTAAATCTGAAATCCTAATAAAAGAATTAATTTGTGTAGCTAGATTAAACTTCCATCTGATATCAAGTAGAGTTAAATCAAAACTAAGCCTACAAAACAAGATATTGGATAAGCATAAATATTCTTCACTTGATAAAATAACAGATATTGTTGGTTGCAGGATAATTACATATTTCGAAGATGAAGTTGATACTATTTCAGATATTATTTATAAAGAGTTTGTTGTAGACGCTGACAATTCAATTGATAAACGTAAAATTGAGTTTGATAGATTTGGTTATTTATCATTGCACTTTGTTGTAGAATTAAATAAAACCCGTTTAAGATTAACTGAATATAAGAAATTCAAAGGATTAAAATTAGAAATACAAATTCGTTCAATATTGCAGCATAGTTGGGCAGAGATTGAACACGATATTGGATATAAAGGTAAATATTCGATACCTGATATTGTAAAAAGAAGATTTTCACGGATTGCTGCTTTACTAGAAACAGCAGACCTTGAATTTGTAAGATTAAGAAATGAACTCCAAAGCTATGAGGAATCTGTGGATAATGAAATTAAGGAAACTCCAGACAAGGTGGATTTAAATAAAGCATCTTTGCAATCTTTCATTAAAAATAATAATGATTTAATTGAAGTTGATCAAACAATTGCAAATCACTTAAATATTGACTTAGTATTTAATAGTGAAGTTTTTGAAGAACTAATAACAGATTTAGAATTTGGTAATATTAGAACAATACAAGACCTTAATACAATATATAAAAATCACAAGCAATGTATAATTGAATACTCAAAGAACTGGCGTGAGATATTTAATGAATCTACAATTGGAAAAGGTAAAGGTATGAAGGGTATAAGTATTTTTGATACTGCATATTATCTGATTGCTAAAAGCAAAACATTAGAAGATATTTCTGTTTTCCTTGAATCTCATTCTAAAGCTAAGAGATGTAAAGATGCATTCAATAAAATTGAATCAAACTGTAAGTAATTCTATAAACATAAAAGTGCATAACAAGCGTGTCGGCAGTAGGGCTGGTCAGTAATTTTTGTTTGAACCTTACGATTCAAACGGCTGGTTAGTTTGTTGTTGGCGTGATCGTTCCGATCCCGCAGTACACGCGAAACATTATTGGCATTTCTTATTAACAGGAGGTTAATTAAATGAGATATGTAATATTTATTTTTTTCATTTTTTCAAGTATGTTACTTTTATCATCAGAGTCCGATTCACTATTTACTCAAGATCAAATTTCTGATATGACAATAATGTTTTATCAGCAAGTTAATGATACTCTTGCGATCAGAGGTTCAGGTACATTATTAAATTATGAATCTAGATATTTTATATTAACAGCCTCTCATGTTGCAAATAAAATGACTAAAACAGCTAAAGTTTTATTTAGGTTACCTGAGGATAAACCAGAAATAGTTGATTTATTAACTGTTGTAGGCAAAAATGATTTGGATTGGAAAAACCATAAAATTGCTGATATTTCTATGATTGAAGTATATCCAAAAGACGAAAGAATAACTAATTATTTTTGTGAGAATTCATTTCCTTTGAATCAGATTAATTTTTATAAAACCTTGGTATCAAGAGAAGCGGATTTGACATTTCTTGGTTATCCTGTAATCGATTTAACAGGAGAACATTTCTCTCCATTAATTTTTACGGGTTACTTAGCAAGTGGGCTAATTACTCAATTAAGATATGATACACAAACAAAATGCAACTTCTTTTTTTTAAATATTCCTAGTATTCAGGGTTGCAGTGGATCAGGTGTTTTTTTCTCAGTTAAAAAAAAAATGTATATCGGTAATAAGGTAACAAATTTAATTGGTATTGTACATGGTACAAAATCTGATAATACTGGCGGAAAACTTGCAGCAATTACCCCAAGTTATTATGTTAAAGATTTATTAAATGAGTTTTAAATTTATTATAAATAAATCCGCATAACAAGCGTGTCGACAGTTGGGCTGGCCGGTTCTTTTGTCCTGAACATTCCAGTTTAGGGTTTGGGTTGTTTGTCTTGGCGTGGTCGTTCCGACCCCGTCGCACATGATAAACATTAGCGGCATCTTAATAAGGAGTAGTAAGTGAGAAATATAATAATAATAATCAGCTTGATTTTTGCACTAAACCTTTCAGCAACGATTATTAATGTTCCTGCAGAACAACCAACCATTCAGGCAGGAATCGACATATCAGTAGAAAGTGACACCATTTTAGTTCAGCCTGGCACTTATATAGAGAATATCAATTTTAATGGCAAAGCAGTAATTCTGGGGTCGTTGTTTTATACTACGCAGGATACAAGTTATATTTCGCAAACAATCATTGATGGTAGTCAAAATGGCAGTGTTGTTACATTTGAAAGCGGAGAGGATTCAACTGCTATACTCACTGGATTTACTATTGAAAATGGCGACTTGGGTATAAGTTGTTTTAATTCATCTCCTATCATTCAAAATTGCATAATCCAAAATTATTATGATTATACAGATGCAATGTTGATTTATGGAGAATATTCTTCACCTATCATTAAGGAAAATAGATTTGTTGATAATTACACTGGAATAAAAATCTCATTTTCTCAAGCAACAACAATAATAGTAAATAATCTTTTTTTAAACAATCTGAATGACGGAATCTCCGTTGATGGATCATCTTCGGTTATTGAAAATAATGAATTTAATTCTAATGAAAAGGGTGTTTTTATATGGGGAGGAGATGTATTATTAAGAGAGAATTTATTTATCAATTCAACATTGGCAGGTGTTAGTTGCTATACTTCATCAGCAATTATCGAATATAATATTTTTGATAGTAATCCTTTAAATGGTATTTATTGTTCATCAGGCAATGAATTATTTCATCATACTACAATTCGCAAAAACCTGATAACAAACAGCACACGTGGAATTCTATGTCATTTTTGGAACGGTATAAAAATAATAAATAATTCAATTATTGGAAATCAATATGGAATTGTGGAATCAGCATCTGAAATTTTCATTATTAATAATATTATAGATGGTATTATAAACGATTTCGATTTTTACTTATATAGCCCTCCCCCAATTATTGCATATTCTTGCACATCAGAAGCTTTACCAGTTCACAGTATTGATGGAGGAGGAAATATTGTATCTAATCCATTATTTGTTGATCCTGAAAATGGAAATTTTAATTTATTAGAAAGCTCTCCGTGTATTGATGCTGGAACAGCTTTTTTTGAATGGGATGGAAATATTATTGTCAATCTTGAAGAAAATGAATACTTTGGTATAGCTCCAGATATGGGATGTTACGAATGGCAATATGTGAATGTCAATGAATGTGAAATTGAAAAAACTACAGTTAATATTAATAATTATCCAAATCCTTTCAATCCTGAAACGAATATTGTCTTTGAATTATCTTTTGGCAGCAATGTCTTGATTGAAATCTACAATATTAAGGGACAGAAAGTAACAACTTTGGTTAATGGTCCTTATAAGGCTGGCAGTCATAAAGTTACCTGGAATGCCGCAGATCAAAGTAGCGGAATCTATTTGCTGAGATTTATTACTACTGAAAAAAGTGAGACGAAGAAACTTATCCTGCTTAAATAATTGACAGATTGTCAATCCGTGAGACGTGAGAAGTGAGTCGTGAGCCGATTTTTTTTAGTCTTTCAGTCCTGCAGTCTATCAGTCTATCAGTCGAGTAGTCGAGTAGTCGTTTAGTCTTGAAGTCCTACAGTCGAGCAGTCTTTCAGTCACTGTCGTCTCACGTTTTTCTATTGACAATAAAAAATGAATATGAAAAACATATATTATAAATAATATACTGAATATGGGGGCAATAATGAAAAAGTATATGTTTTTGATTTTTATGGTTTTGATGACAGGTGCTTTTGCGGAGACAATATACATACCGGAAGATTATGCTACTATTCAGGAGGGAATAAATGCCTCTGAAGATGGAGATGAGATCATAGTATCACCTGGCACCTACGTGGAGAATATCAATTTTGCAGGCAAAGCGATAATATTGGGATCGTTGTTTTATACTACGCAGGATACAAGCTATATTTCGCAAACGATAATTGATGGCAATCAAGATGATAACGTAGTCACATTTGACAGTGAAGAAGATTCTACTTCTGTATTAAC
>JAVCCT010000233.1 GCA_030765325.1 Candidatus Stygibacter frigidus
AATCAGCAAAATAGTAATTCAGATTTCTTGTAATTGGAGCTGCATCTTCCTGCATATTTGTATCAGGTAGTGGAACAAGAAGGACGGGGGGATCATTTACTTCAGTAACCGTTATAAGGAAGGTATCACTGACAGTATAACGAATATTAAAATTATCCTGAGCAGAAATCACAATCTGCGTAGTGCCTGTCCAATTCGGGACAGAATTGATGGTCATCATATTATTTGCTATGCCAATTAAAACATTACTGCTATTGAACTGGGCAGAATAATAAAGTTCATCATCATCAATATCATCGAAATGATCATTAAGATCGACAGAGATATCTTCGAAATCTTCAAAAAGTTCAAGATCAGGGAGCTCTGTAATAATATAAGGCGGATCATTTACCTCTAACACTGTAACGGTAACTGTATCAAAGACAGTATATTCCAGATCATTTGCAGAAAAAATTATCGCTTCAGTACCGTTCCAGTTTTCCTCGTAAGAAGAAATAGAAACATTACCAAATTCATCAATGATAACATTCAGATTAATATTATCCATAGCATTAAATTCCAGTATATCTGCATCAACATCGCCAAAAACAGTATTAAGATTCAGATGATTGTCAATTGTATCTTCATTAAATTCAAAATCTTCAATGGGGTCAACAACTACAGGGGGATCATTAACCGGTGTAACTTCAATTGAAATAATATCTGAATCAATGGCACGGGCTGTGTTATCATTGATTGTGAAATTAATCAATTCTGTTCCATTCCAGTTCAAAACCGGGGTGAAAGTTACATTATACCCACTGATAGAAACCTGTATGTACTGATTATTTGAATATGACAATGTTAAGACAGTATTATCAACATCACTAATATATTGAGTAAAATCGACCTGGTAAACACTATCTTCCGGAAATGTAAAACCTTCATCAGGCAGATCAATAACTGGCGGGTCATTTACTGGTTGTACCTGAATTTCAACTAAAGCATTAGGGGTGACATATACTCCATCAGTGGCATAATACTGGAAGAAATCACTACCAAAATAGTTTAAATTCGGTTGATACGTAAAAGAACCGTCATTATCTAAGTTAAGTACACCATTTTCCGCATCATCAGCAAGAACTACCCAGAATTCATCAATATAATCCTGCGAAATGAAATCATTAATTAATACTCCTGATGCTGGCAATATAGTTAAAAGTGAATCTTCATAAGCGCCATAGAGATCATCTATTACATAAGGAATTGTGAGTAAGAAAGTATCATCATATGAACCGATAACAAAATGATTTCCAAACAATGAGCTTTCACGACAATTCAGGACTTGATCACTATCTGCATCATAAATTTTATAAGTTATGAGCTCACTATCTGCAATTGCTGCAAAACTTACGATAGTCATGTACCAGATATGATACTGGTCGGGTTGATTCCAGGAACCAATTGCCCGGCAATCATTTTCACCCCCAGGACCAAAGGCAGCGACGATATTATCAGGATTTGCATTTGTGAATTGACCCATAAAATCTACTCGGGAATAGACTTGCATGTTGTACGGAGTACCAGTAATAACCTCCCAGTCTGGAACTACAGCAGCTAAGGCCACAAACAAGAATAAAAAAGAGACAAAAACCACACTTTTTAACACTTTCATTTTAATAACCCCCTCGGTTAAGTTAATTTCATCAAGCTGATAGCCTTTGGATAGGCTATCAGCTAATAATATGATTATTTTATGATGATCAATTTACGGTGTAATGAAGTTTCACCAGATTTAAGATAATAGAAATATAAACCTGCTGAAACCGGACTCCCTGATTTATTGGATCCATCCCATTCAACAGTATGGAATCCAGCTTCTTGAACTTCATTAACAATATCACAGACCTTTTGTCCTCTTATATTATACAAGGACAACTTTACTTCTCCGGTAACGGGCAAACCATATCTAATACAGGTATAAAAATCTCTCTCTCCTGATTTTAGATTAAATGGATTTGGGTAGTTCTGGTTTAATGAATAACTGGAAGGAACATCAAGATCTTCGTTGCCTTCAGTAATAAGGAATTCTACAGTAAGCAGATTATAAGGATCACCCAATTTGCTATCTGAATTAAAAATCAATTCATAATCACTTATATATTCATTGCCTTCTGCATCATAATAAGCAAAGTGAAGAGGTTCATTTTCCAAATTACCAACGACAGTGAAATACCAGAGTCCATAATTTAATTGAGGCACATATTGCCAGAATCCATTACTTCGACAGTTTCCATTAATATCAAATACAGCACATGCGACATCATTCAACGGCATAATATTGCCAGAAGGAGTTGTCATCCGTGCCATTACGATCATATTGTTTTCTGTACCGGGCATTATTTCCCAGCGCCTGTTTAACGAATTTTCAGTGCTGTTATTTGAATCCTGACTATCATCCCGGTGATTCTGCCTTGTGAATATCTCAGGATAAGTT
Source organism: Candidatus Stygibacter frigidus (assembly GCA_030765325.1). Taxonomy (GTDB): domain Bacteria; phylum Cloacimonadota; class Cloacimonadia; order Cloacimonadales; family TCS61; genus Stygibacter; species Stygibacter frigidus. The sequence continues at coordinate 2,477 of JAVCCT010000233.1, forward strand.
AAAGTATCAGGACTTGCTAATTTTACTTTATAACCAACACCTGGCTGCATTACGTTAAGATCTCCAATCCAGAGATCCCATTCAGAATAGTAATCAGCAGAATGCTGCTGTTCTTTCACGGTTTCCACATTATCCAGAATTGAAATAAGTACATTGCTTAAACTGTCTGGAGCAAGTGGATAATAGGCAATCCAGTTCCAGTTCTCAATCATCTCAATTGGAGTTGAGGCTGAAATTGCAGAGCCATAGACCATGAAATCCTGGAATTCCTGATTCATCTGAACCAGATAACCCTGACCATCAGTAACAAATTCCAGATCACCAATCCAGTCATTATTTTCCGGTACATACAGGGCAGATTGAGTTTGATATCCAACCGCATTCACATAATCCCCAAGAGGACCAAATACTCCATTCATGCTAATATCCTCAGGATGAACATGGAATGAAATCCAGTTCCAGTTTTCAATCAGATCAAATTCCTGTGTAACGCCCATAGCAACGAAAACCATGAATGTATCGCTTATAGTTGCCCGGGTGACCTCATCATCTGCAGTAATTATTACTTCAGAAG
>JAVCCT010000155.1 GCA_030765325.1 Candidatus Stygibacter frigidus
AAGGTATTATACTTCGCCTCATCACCAAAATCAAATATGGAATTAAGCACAGCTTCTTTTTCAAAACCAAGCTCTTTATTATGTAAGAAGTTTATCTGGTTCAGCATAATCGTGGCAGATGCTATCAGGGCTATCACAATTGTAAACTGGGCAACCAGCAGAATATTTTTCATCTTAAAACCTGCCCGACCTTTATTCTTAGATGATTTTATTACATCATGTGGATTTTGCGATGACAAAACAGTGGCAGGATACAAGCCTGTCAGGACTCCTAAGAGGGCGATGAAACCCAATAAACTCAGCATCATGTCTGTATTTAGAAAATCAAAAAAGGACAGTGCTTTGCCGGATACCTGATTAAATAGCGGTAAACTAAGCTCAATTATTAGCAAAGCTACCGCTAATGAGATAAAAAATACCACCATGGTTTCAATGATATATTGCTCTGCTATTTGTTTTCGGGTGGCACCAAAGGTTTTGCGAACACCCATTTCAAGGGTTCGGGATGTGGCATTGGCGATGAACAGGTTGATATAATTGAAACATGCTATGAGCAATATGAGCAAACCGATTGCTGAAAATATCAGCACATAAGTAATACTGTTTTGCGGCTGAAAATCACGTGTTAAGTGGGAAGAATAAAGATGTATGTCCTTCAGGTTTTGCAATGAATATTTGTCAGGATCATCAGAATTGCTGGTTTCAGCCATGAGTTTTGTGATCTTAGTTTCCACATCCGGTTTTGAAAACTGCTCCTGCATTTCAAAATAAACCAGGAAATTACACCAGCCCCAGCTTTCCATCCAGTCTTCACCAAATAACGTATCTCCATCAGCCATCGTCAGAAAAATATTAAAGGTAAAGTGTGAATTTTGAGGAATATCTTTGATAACACTCACAACAGTATAATCATATTCGCCCCCTACCGTAAACTTTTTCCCAACGGCGCTTTCGTCCCCAAAAAATTTGTGGGCAATAGTCTCATTTATGATAGCTGTTCCCGGTTCCTGAAGTGAATTATGAGATATTCCATCGATAATCTCAAATGAGAATATATCGAATAAATCACCATCTACCCAGGCTACATAGTCCTCCTGGAACTTCTGATCATCCAATTGAAAAAGGATATTATCTCTGGGAAGGATCCTTGCATACTTTTTTATTTCCGGTAAATTATCTGCCAGCAGTTTGCCGGCACCCGGTGCTTGATAAGGATATTCTTCATCACATAATCTATATATATTATCTGCTTTTTCATTATACCTATCATAGCTGAGTTCCTGTAATACATACAAGAATAGTAACAGACTTACAGCAATACCAATAGACAGACTGGAAATACTTATCAAAGAATATGTCTTATTCTTCTTAAGATTTTTAAATATAGTTTTTAGATAATTTTTGAACATCTTATCTCCCTGTAATTTATTTATTGTATTTAAAGCAATTACTGTGCCAATCTGTAAATATATGTGTTATATGTAATTAACAATAACCAACGGAAGCCAGTGTGTTCGTAGACGTACAGTTTATGTTCGCCAGCGTACAGGTTTTTTCTATAAGGTGTGGTGATTTTGGGCAAAAAAAAATGGCGGGAGTGACGGGACTCGAACTCGCGACCTTCTGCGTGACAGGCAGACGTTCTAACCAACTGAACTACACCCCCGCTTTGCGGCACCTTAATTATTTGCTTAAATAACTAAAGCTCGTCCAAAATGTATAAACGGTAATTTGCTGTCAATACTTTTTTTGATTAATATTAATTTTTTCTGACCGTAAAATAATGCTTAAAAAGCTTATGATATGTTAAATAAGACTTTACATAAAAAAGGGGTGAAATATATTTAGAAAAAATATTTTTTGAGGTTAATCATGGCAGATAGAATAATACGTGGGACGGCTGGTAACGGTCAAATACGGTTTTTTGGGGTGAACTGTCTGGATACTGTAATCAAAGCCCAGAAAATTCATGAATTATCAATAACAACCAGTGTTTTGATAGGACGATTACTGGGTGCAGGGCTGATGATGGGACTTGATCAGAAATCAGGTGAAGAGAAATTGACATTAAAGCTAAGTGGCAAAGGGGAAGTTAAAACAGTGATCGTGACATCAGATAATCTGGGTAGAATAAAATGCTATATAAATAACCCTAAAGTGGAGCTTGCTTTGAGAGATGATGGCAGTATCAATGTGGGCGGAGCTATAGGAGAAGGTACACTGACGGTGACAAAAGATATTGGAAGCGGGCATCCTTATCAGGGGACGATAGAATTGCAGAACGGAGAGATAGCAACGGATTTGAGTTATTATTTCAGTCAATCTGAGCAGATACCAACCGCTATGGGATTGGGTGTTTTGATCGAGCCAGACGGTGAGATACGTCAAGCAGGAGGATTTCTGGTGCAATTAATGCCAGATGCAGATGATACTATTATTGACATACTGGAGAATAATTTAAAGGAATTACCAAATCTTACAGATCTTCTTGATATGGGTTATCAGATAGAAGAAATACTTGAGAAGCTGATCATGAAGGGAATGGATATCAAGATACTGCTTACACAGCGAGCGGAATATTACTGTGACTGCTCGAGGGAGAAGTTCTTACAAGGAGTGAAATTACTTGATAAAGCGGAGCTGGAAGAGAGTATTGCGAAATATGAAGACGTGGTAGTTCAGTGTCATTTTTGTAATAGCGAATATCATTATGCCAGAGAGGAATTACAGGAAATATTAGCATCTATGGACTGATATAGTGGGCAATAAGGAGAATTTATGGGATTCAGGGCAAAGAAGGAATTAGGTCAGCATTTTCTGAAGGATAGGAATATTGCAGCTAAGATAGCAGGGCTGGGCAAGATCAGTAAGGGAGAACCGGTTTGGGAAATTGGACCTGGGCGGGGGATATTAAAAAAGGAAATACTGGAATTCACTGATAAAGTGACAGCATTTGAAATTGATGAGGAATTATACCCATTGCTGGAAACAGAATTTGGTAATAGAATAAACCTGGTGAAGAAGGATGTGTTACGAGTAAACTGGGATGAGATGAGAGGGGATGAGAAGATCAAGATCGTGGCTAATATACCATATCAGATCACCTCACCTTTGATCATGAAGGCAATAAATTTCCGAGAGAATGTTTCTGTGGTGGTATTTATGATCCAGAAAGAAGTGGCTGAACGTCTTCGTGCCAAGCCGAGTTGTAAGGAATACAGTTTTTTATCAATTAAAACGCAGTTTTATTTTGATGTGAAATATGAGTTTACGGTTAAACCCCATTTATTTTTCCCTAAGCCTAAGGTGGAATCTGCTGTGGTTAGTTTATATCCAAAGGCAGAAATACCGGATTTGGCAGAGCCTGATAAATTCTGGGAAGTGGTGGATACCAGTTTCAGGAGTAGGCGCAAGACTTTGCGTAATAATCTAAAATATATATTGAGCAATGAGCAGGTGGCTGAGCTGGAGGAAATATCTGATATAGACCTGGTTCGCCGAGCGGAGACCTTATCTATCCCAGAATTTGTGGAACTATATAACCAGGTAAGATCTCTTTAATCTTGGATAATGTAATGTAAGATCCATTTCACCGCACGGACAACACAGAGGAATGTAATATAAGAATTTTTAACCGCGAAAGGCGCGAAATGACACGAAAAAATGCAAGAATTCAAAGCTCCTGACTTAGACTTAGGATTATTTAGATCATACTATGTACTTTGGTGTGCTCCCAGGGTTTGTTAAGATAGTATTGCAGTAATACTCTTTTTTTGCCCTGCAGATTGTTTGGAATACGATCAGCATATTTTTCCATGACCAGATATTCAGAGAATTTAAGATTAAGTTCTTCTGCTACTTGAGAGATGATCTTAATACCTTCGGATACAGTTTCCTGATCAGTGTATTCCATAAGATTTGTATTACAGACAAGTTCAGTAATTTTTAAGCGGGAAGAGAATTCAAGGCTTTCCAGCATTTTGATGATGCCATCAAGATCTGAGGTGAAAGGTCTTTTGGTGTTGATGACCACTTTGAGTTGGTAGCCTCTTTTATTGATATTTTGCACATATCTTGCGAGGGTGCGGCAGCCTGCGGGGTCACCACCTACATCGAGGACAGGTATTCTGGAATAATCCTCTACTGCCCCCATAATGCGGGGGGAAAGCATGGGCATATCTGCGTGTGAATATTCACCATCAGGGGCAATAACCATGATTCCCTGATGGGCAAAATCCTCACGAACTTCTCTGCTGCGGAAATAGGGATTAACAACATCAAGATCGACAAGTGTGACGGGTTTATCGTGCTTTTTGAGCTGCCAGGCGCTATTGATGGCATACTCACTTTTACCGCTGCCATAGGCACCGATAATGATCAATATATCGTTATTCATATTTAACTCCTATAAATCTATCATGTCAATTTCCAACCAGAGGATTGAATGTCAACCTCAGGTTAGAAACTCAAAACATAATATCCTTTGACAATATAAGGCTAAAGCGGGAAATTGCTAAAAAGATGGAGAAATATAAATGAGAAAGATAATAATAATAGCAGCCATACTGATGGCAATTTCAGGTGCATCAGCAGATGAGATAAATTTGAACTTTTTTATACATCCGCAGTTTACAATTAAAAATCTGGATGCAGTGGATCAATTGCAGCAGGCAACAATGGATAGCTGCATGAGTATTAATGTGTATGCCGGAGAGCTTTTTAAACCTGTTTTAGCTGATAGTCTGGTTTTGAAGTATATGAGCGAACTTCCGGGGATGCTGTTTTCACCTAATGATTTTTTGCATTATCATAAGGATAAGTTCCCTACATTTGGTTTACTGGCAGCAAACATAGAATCAGACAGTGTAACCACACTTAAGAAATTTGTCATCAAAGTAGACACATTGCGGATTGGGATATTTAGTATATATACTCCGGACTGGGCAGTTAAAAACCAGCTTGCTGAGGGAGTAAATGTGAGGGCAGATGTGCTTGCAGTAGCCAGAGAGCAGGTAAATAAGTTAAGAGCTGAGGGATGTGATCAGATCATAATGCTTACTTCATTGAGCAAATTTGTGGTAAGTCATCTGGTGGAAGAGATTGCTATAGATGCAGTTATCAATTTTGATTATAAGAATACCAAGAACGTGATGCTGGGAGAACAAGAGCAGACAGGTTATTACTATATAAACAGTGAATCAGGTAAATTTGGCAGGTTGAAGATTAAATCAACGGGTAATGAGATAACTAAAGACTGGCAAGAGTTAAGCTGGAAAAATGCAGGCAGCGGCAGATAAATATATCAGATACTTGATATCAAGGGGTTTATCTGATCACACAATAACCGCTTATAAAGGTGATTTGCATCAATTCAGTGTATTTATGGTGCGTTATTTTCCTGATGGAATAATTGATCTAAAAGAGGTGAAAAGGTTATATTTAAGGGATTATCTTCGCTGGTTGAGAGAGCAGGGGAGAAGTAATCGAACCCTGGCTCGAAAGGCGACAACCTTAAAGAACTTCTTTATATTTTGTCTGAAAGAGAATATAATTACTGATGATCCGGCCCAATATTTGAAGATACCTAAATATGAAAAGAAATTGCCAAGGTATTTTACGGAAGCAGAAATGTTGCAGATCATGGAACTTCCAGATCTGAGCAGTAAATTTGGGATACGGAATAGGGCAATTTTAGAGATCATGTATTCCTGCGGGTTACGAATCAGCGAGGTATGCACCCTGGAGACGAGGAATATAGATTTTACCAATCGCATTGTGAAAGTAATGGGAAAGGGGCGTAAGGAGCGGATAATCCCCTTTGGGAGTAATTGTCGTAAGGCTTTGAAACAATATAAAAAGATACGGGATGAATTTGAACCTGACATAAAACTGAAGACCTTTTTTGTATCCAAAAGTGGAATTCCCCTTTTGGGAAGAGAGCTTCGAGAGATACTGGATCATTATCTGGATTTGATCGCTCAGACAAAGGGATATTCACCCCACAGTATTCGTCATGCCTTTGCAACGCATCTTTTGGAGCATGGAGCAGACCTGAGGGGAGTACAGGAAATGCTGGGTCATGAAAATCTATCAACCACTGAAATATATACACATTTAACACTGGAAGAAGTCAAAAAAGTTTATCATCAGGCACATGCACGTAGTGAAGAAAAGAAAAAAAAGAAATAAATACTCTTTTTGGAATATTTATTGCATAATTAAATAAAAGAAATTTCTGGAGGCTAGATGAAAAAAATTATATTTGTTATTATTTTTATTATTTTTTTGAATTTATCGGGGGTAGAATTATTGATAGACAGCCCTGGTGAAAATCAAGTTACAGTACTTTCCTCAAATAACCAGAGAACACTGCTGGATTATGAGATCAATAAGGTGTCAACAAAGTCAGTGATGATATCTGGAGAAGAATATAGTATATTGCATCTGGAATCTGAGTCAGTATTGAGCGTGAAGGGAGAGCCTGAACTGCCTGTGATGAGGCGAGGATTAATGATCGATGGCATAAGCAAAATGATAGTTAATATCATCGATTCAGAATATCAGGAATTTGACATGCTGCTGGCACCCAGTAAGGGTCCGGTATCATTTAATGATGATTATGATTCAATACCTTATTCTTTAGGGGAGTTTATAATCAAAACAGCATGTTTCCTAATGCAGTAGCAAACCTATCTGAACCCTATATAATGCGTGATTTCAGAGGTATTGATCTGCAGATCAACCCTGTGCAATATAATCCTGTAACGGGTAAGGTGCGGATATATAGTCATCTGGAAGTAGAAGTGATTGCTGATGGAGCATCAACCGTAAATACCAGAGGCGGCTATGCAGAAAATATGGTGAGAGATTTTAAGAATATGTACATGAGGCATTTTATAAATTTCAATGAATATTTGAGTGCCACCCGATATCCTGAGCTTGGGGATATACCTGGGAAACTTCTGGTAGTCTGTTATGATGATTTTATGACAGCAATGGGACCTTATGTAGATTGGAAAATACTGAAAGGAATAGAGACGGAAATCGTGGCAATATCTGATATTGGAACAACTAATACTCAACTTCAAAACTATCTGGACAGCTATTATGCAGAAGATAATGAATTAGCCTGGGTATTATTTGTGGGAGATGCCCAGCAGATTCCAGTAATATATATGGTTAGTTCTACTTATGCTGGAGATGGTTTTTACGCCGGTGTGGCTGGAACTGATAATTATGCAGATATCATGATCGGCAGGTTCAGTGCACAATCAATAGAAGATGTGGAAACACAGGTTGATCGCAGCATTTATTATGAAAGAGATATAGTTGATGGCGACTGGATGCAGAAGGCAGCAGGAGTAGCATATAATGGTGGACCTGCCGGACAGCATTATGAAGGGGGCTGGGAGCATATGAATTACATCAGAGATGATCTTCTGGATTATGGATATTTACCAGTAGATCAGATATATGAAGGTCAGGGTGGGAGCACGCAAATGCTTGCTAATGCGATAAATGAAGGCAGGGGTGTGATCAATTATCTGGGACATGGTGAAGACCAGAATTATTATTCGATTCCCTTTTATCAAGGGGATGTCTATGGCTTGGAGAACGTGGGGATGTTGCCTTTCATCTGTAATGGAGCTTGTCTAATAGGTAATTTTGCCACGCAGACCTGTTTTGCAGAATACTGGCTGCGAGCTACAAATGATGATGGAGATGCAATCGGAGCAATTGGCTTTTTAGCCAGCAGCATGTCTCAATGGATTGGTGATCCTGAATATGGTCAGGATGAATTTGTAGATTTATTATGCGCAGAAGACAAGCAGACCCTGGGTGGTTTATGGTTTAACAGTATCAATTATGCAATTGAAGTGACGGGAAATTATGATGAGTTTTGCTGTTGGAATGTGTTTGGTGATCCTAATTTAATGGTTCGCACAAAAATCCCGGAAGAAATAGAATTAAGCCATATGCCGACAATATTTATGGGATTCTCTTCCTTTGAAATTGATGCTGGAGAGCCTGATATTCTGGTGAGTTTGACCAGAGATGGCGAAATCATCGCTTCCGGTTTTACAGATGATGATGGAATAATTGACCTTGATATATCAGAAGCTGCTCAAATACCGGGATTTTTAACTATCACTGCCACAGGATTTAATAAATCCACTTTGATAGAAGAAATTCAGATGATCCCGCCGGAAGGTGCTTATATATATCTTGATGAATATGAGCTTCATAGTGGTCTGGATGGAATTATCCACGCAGGAGAGACAGCCACGATGGATCTTAGTATTACAAATTATGGTACTGATCAAGCCAGCAACGTGGAATTAGAAATGCAATTGGATGATGAATGGATTGAACTTGTAGATTGGCAAGAGGATATTGGTAATCTTCAATCTCAGGAAAGCGTGTTCATCGAAAACGCTTTATGTTTTCAGGTTTCTGATGAGATTGAGTTTGCTCATCCATTCAGTGCAGAATTGATCTTTACCAGTGATGAAGCAACCTGGAGTTATCAGCTCTGGTTTTCCAGTTATGCTCCTAACGGTTTATGGATGTCACCATTAGAAATACAATATGAAATAGTGGAAGGCGACTCTGCTCAATTTGACTTGATCATCAGCAATTATCTGGAAGACACTGTGGAGTTGAACATTCGGCTGGAAGGTGAAGCAGAGCGAGATATTACAGGTTCCACAGTTACCTGTGCAACCGCAGAATTTTTACCTGGTGGAACAGTGAACTGGATGTTTGAAGTAAGTAACCAAAGTGCAGATAATGAATGGATTTCAGGAGTGGAAATAGATTTTCCTGATGCAGTTGATGTGCAGAATGTAACGCCATTTGCGGGAGCATCAGGCGGAGATATGGAGACAGAGAGTGAGCTGGGTGAAGGAGCGGAAATTTACTGGCTGGGTATTTCTCCCAATGGCTGGGGATATCTGCATGGAGGTGACACAGCAAATTGTGAGGTTGAATCTGAGATTGACTATGCTGATCTGGATTCACTGGTGATAGAATGGCGATTGGATGGAGATAGCTATGGAGCAGATCCTCATGAAACAAGTGGTATTATAGACTTATATAATCCGTTATCCTGGATATATCTGAATGATATTCATGATATAATCCCTGCTGGGTCATTTAGTGTGATCGAGATGGAATTTAACAGCAGACGTTTGACGCCTGGTGAGTATTCCTGTGATATAGTGATAACAGATGACAGGTTGGAATCCCGAGTGCCAGTACTGCTTACTGTGATCCCTCAATTTACTGATCTGGAGGTTGTTCCCGGTTTTGATACTAATATGGTGGGACCAGCATTTACGGGAGAGTTTGTATCATTTATATCAGATACACTTCACGTGATAAATGCAGGAAGTACAGAGGAATTTACATTACATTTGGAAACCAGTGAGATACCAGACGGCTGGAGTGTGTTATGGTGTCATGAATATGAAGATGCTTTATGTCATTTTCCAATTTCTCCCTGGAGCTTTGATTTTTTAGAGGATACAGATATTGGGATTAATTTCTCAATTAACTATAACAATAGTCCTGGGATGCTTGATCTAACATTATTCTGGTCAGCAGCGGGTATTGACGTTGTAGAGATGGAATTCACTTTCAGGACAGAGGATTTTGTAACTGATATTACTTATGGCGATATTGATGATAATGGTGACGTTGATGCGTTTGATGCTGCCACAGTGCTGCGGTATTTTGTGGGATTGGATACTCCTGGAGCACCTTTACCATGGGCAGAGTGGCGATTATGGCGAGCTGATGTGGACGGAAATAGCAATGTTGAAGCTTATGATGCTTCGTTAATTTTGCAATACTCCGTAGGGCTTATCAATAGTTTCCCTGTTGAGAATCGCAGAACATCAGTTTCACGCAAGATGAAAAAAAATCTATCTGGTAATAATATAAAATAGTTATTTGTGCCCGGTGACAATGCCGGGCATTTTTGTTTGCCCAGAATGCTTTTCTCATCCGTATCTTGGAACAGATAAACTGAAATTGATAATAGCTGGGATGCGAGAATTTCTGGTGCAGAGTGGATGTGAATTTAAGCGGAAACACAAATTGACAGATATCATAATAGCGACTTATAGAAGCGATTTGAAGCAATTTCAGTCATTTATGTAAAGTATTTTTTTCCTGATAGGATAATCAAACTATCCGAGACTGTTCAACATATTTTGAGGATTTTCACCGTAGGTGATATTTATTTGTAGCCCCAGGTTGGAGCGGAGCGACAATCTGGGGCTTTATAATTTATATTCACCTACCCGTCCCAAACACCGG
>JAVCCT010000091.1 GCA_030765325.1 Candidatus Stygibacter frigidus
ATATCTTTGTGCAAATTGAGTTGCGAAAAATTGCAGGAATACCTTTAGGTATTTCAAAAATTTTCACAACTTCAAGATGCCAAATAGATTAGTGATATTAACAAAAGGGTATCGCTCAGGTTAGGTTAGGTTAAATAAATATTTTTGGAACATCAGAAATCAAGGTCTAAAACCGAAGTGGTATTATAGATTGCAACATGGTGAAAAATTAGTCTATTCAGTTAAAAGCAATTCACATTTAGCGTGGTCTAACTCATTAGAAATTGAACGATTAAGAGATATTAGGAATCAATCACCGAAGATGATTTTTTTTTCCTTGACGGGGGAAATTGGATTTAAGGATATGGGTCAATTAAAGAGGTAAAATTATTTATAAATAAGGAGAATAGTTGGTAGAAATTGTTTTTAGTTTTGAGAATGCAAGTTTAAGACATTTTTTTAACTGTCAAGCAGTAGATATGTATCAAGAATTACTTAAAAAAAATCATATAAGAAATATCAGGAGGACTAATGAAGACACTTGCTGAATTAAGGAAAATCCGGGAGAAGGCGCAGCAGGATATGAAGCTGCGAGACAGTGATTACCGCTATAAGATAGTGGTAGGTATGGGAACATCCGGGATAGCAATGGGTGCGCGTGACGTAATGAAAGCCATTATTGATGAAATAGCCCAGCGCGGTATTAAAGATGTACTGGTTACTCAAACTGGAGAAAAAGGGCTTTCTTCCCTGGAACCCGTAATCGATGTAATCGAGAAAGGTAAGCCAGAAGTCACTTATGGCAATATGGATATTGCCAAAGCACGTAAAATAGTAGCAGAGCACATAGTCAATGGTCACGTAGTAAATGACTATGTAGTTTCCACAAAATAAAAACTAAACGGAGAGAAAATATGTATGAGCAGATTTTTGGGAAATATGCTCCTAAGAAAGAGAACCTGATTTATATTTTGCATGAGATTCAAGATCATCATCCACAGCAATATATTTCAGAAGAAGCAATCGGTGTTGTAGCAGAATATCTCTCGATATCAACGTCTCACATTCAGGGAGTAATAACCTTTTATACCATGTTCAGCACTAAGCCACGGGGTAAAAACATCATCCGGTTATGTGAATCTCCCCCTTGTTTTCTAAAGGGTTCCGAGACCATCTTACGCCAATTGCGTGAGCTTTTGCATGTGAAAATAGGTGAGACAACGGCTGACGGGCTATTTACGCTGGAACTTTGTGCCTGTCTGGGAGTGTGCGGTAATGCTCCAGTAATGATGGTTAATGAAGACGTTTATGGCGATCTTACTGCCGCAAAGGTGGAAAATATCATCGCATCATACAGAGAAGGAGGTGAGAGATGAAGTTTTATAGAAGTCACATCCTGATCGGAATTGATGATGCATCCCTGGCAGCAGGGGTGAAAGAAATTGAAGCCTTATTAAAAAGTGAATTGCAGAAGAATAATTTAATTGATGAGATCAATATATTAGAGACAGGTACTTTGGGTTTGTTTGGCACAGGCGTGAGCCTGATAGTTTATCCTGAGCAGACAGCCTATGTAAATTTACAAAAATCAGATATTGCTGAAATCGTGGAAGAACATTTCCTGAAGGGACGTCCAGTTCATAGACTGATATTGGATAGTACTCAATTACGGCAATATGATTTTAATTATAAGCGCAGAATAGTTTTGAATAACTCCGGTGTGATCGATCCTGAGAATATTGATGAATATCTGGGAGTAGGCGGATATGAAGCCTGGGAAAAAGCTCTCACCAGTATGCAGCCTGGCGAAGTTCTGGAAGAAGTGAAAGCCTCTGGATTGCGGGGTCGTGGTGGAGCAGGATTTCCTGCGGGACTTAAGTGGAGCTTCACGGCACCTATTCAGGGAAAGCAGAAATATGTGGTTGTGAATGCTGATGAAGGTGAGCCGGGGACTTTTAAAGACCGTCTGATCATGGAAGGCGATCCGCATAAATTACTGGAAGGCGTGATGCTGTGTGCTTATGCTATTGGTGCCAGCCAGGGATATATCTATATTCGCGGAGAATATAAATTGTGTATCGCTCGGTTGGTAAAAGCTATTGAGCAGGCACGTGATTATGGGATATTAGGAGAAAATATATTTGACAGTGGTTTTGATCTGGACATCTTTATAAAGATAGGTGCCGGAGCTTATGTTTGCGGAGAAGAAACTGCCTTGATAGAATCTCTGGAAGGTAATCGGGGAACTCCTCGCAGTAAACCGCCATTTCCGGGAATAGCTGGAGCCTGGCAGATGCCTACAGTAGTCAATAATGTGGAAACGTTGGCAAATGTGCCGGCAATTATCAATAATGGAGCTGCCTGGTATGCGGATCATGGCGTGGATGGATGTACAGGAACCAAGGTTTATACTATCATGGGCGATGTACGACTTCCGGGTTTGTGTGAAGTTGATATGGGTACCACTCTGCGGACAATTATCCAGCAGTATGCTGGAGGCATGAAAGAAGGCAAGACCTTTAAAGCCGCTTTAGTTGGTGGAGCAGCAGGCGTATTTTTGAATGATCAACGTCTGGATGTGAAAATGGATTATAATTCTCTGAGAGAATATGCAGCGGTGCTGGGTTCGGGCGCAATATTAGTGATGAGCCATTCTGCTGATATAGTAGATATGCTGTGGAGCGTATTACGTTTCTTTCGGCATGAATCCTGTGGTAAATGTATCCCCTGTGCCAAAGGCACTAACCTGCTGTTTAAATTAATAGATGGTATCCGCAACGGCAAGGGTAAAGAATCTGACCTTGAGGAAATGATCCGCATCTCTGATGGAATGTTTAAAGCATCGTTCTGTGCTCTGGGGCAATCTCCCTGTATGCCCATCAGCAGTGCGATCAATAATTTCCGAGAAGACTTTTTAGCGAGAATGAAATAATTATAATAAACTGGAGGATAGCTATATGATAGTTTATCTAAATGGAAAAGCTTATGAAGCTTCTCCGGGAGAGCAGGTTCTGCAGGTAGCATTGAGGAACAATATCTATATTCCTCACCTGTGTTTTCATGAGAAAACAGGTAAAGCAGCTAAATGCCGTGCTTGCGTAGTGGAAGTGTAAAGCGTGACAGGACTTAAAACATCCTCTAATCTACCCGCAACCGATGGTATGAAAGTATTCACTAATTCCAAACAGGTACTGGATGCTCAAAGATTAGTGGTTGATCTGGCACTGTCTTCAGGAAGACATGATTGCCTTGCCTGTGAACAGAACGGTAATTGCGAATTACAGGATGCTGCCTATTATCTGGGCATCACCAAACCAAGCTTTAATCTTTATGATGATGATTATCAAATCGATGATACCAGTGAATTCATCGTAGTTGACCGCTCAAAATGTATCAGTTGCGGCAGATGTATTGTAGGCTGTAATCACACAGTAGTCAATGAAGTGCTCAATTATGGTAATCGCGGTTTTGAAACCAAGATCGTATTTGACACTGATCTGCCTATGGGTTCATCTACCTGCGTGCAATGTGGAGAATGCGTTCAGCTTTGCCCGGTTGGCTGCATTATTGATAAAAGAGCCATTGGAGCCGGCAGAACCTGGGAACTGGATAAAGTGGAAACAGTGTGCCCCTACTGTGGAGTAGGCTGTCGTTTGGAAGTTCATGTAGATCGCACTCAGGATAAAATAATCCGAATTACCGGCGTAGAAGATTCACCCACAAATAATGGCATGCTCTGCGTAAAAGGTCGCTATGGCTTTGATTTTGTGCAAAGCGAAGAAAGAATTACCTCCCCGCTGATCAAAGAAGATGGCAAGTTCAGAAAAGCAAGCTGGGAAGAAGCTATTGCTCTGGTTGCCAGCAAATTTACCTCTTTTAAAAAAGAATATGGCAGTGATTCTATCGTGGGTCTGGCATCAGCGAAGGTAACAAATGAAGAGAATTTTGCGTTTCAGAAATTAATCAGAAAGGAGGTAGGCACAAACAACGTAGATCATTGTGCCCGTCTCTGACATAGCTCTACAGTAGCCGGTCTGGCTGCTTCATTAGGTA
>JAVCCT010000312.1 GCA_030765325.1 Candidatus Stygibacter frigidus
ATACTTTCTAAAATGGAATTGAATCTTATTTCCTTATCATGAGCTTCAATTTTTTTGTTCAAAATACCTGCCTTAAAGAAAATAGCCTTCGCAGATGCGAAGGCTATTAACTATATTAAATAGCCAAAGTTTATTCTTCAGCCATTTTTTTGAATTTGTTATACCGCTTCGTGACATAACCCTTGAACTGTTCAACAAACTTAGCAGAATTTTCAGGGAAGGTGGTTTGGAGACTAGAATAACGTTTCTCACCATTCAGGAAATCGGCTACGTCTATTTTAGGTTCAGGACTTTCAAATATGAAGGGATTCTCGCCGTTTTCTTCACGACGAGGATCATAACGATAAAGTAACCAGTAACCGGCATCAACTGCTTTCTTTTCTTCTTTCTGGCTCATGCTCATATTGATTCCATGATTAATGCAGGGAGAATAAGCGATCACAATGGATGGTCCATCATATTCTTCTGCTTCTTTCAGAGCTTTCACAAATTGAGTTTTATTAGCTCCCATTGCACAGGATGCTACATAAATATAACCATAATCCATCATCATCTTTCCAAGTTCTTTTTTAACTGTGGTTTTGCCAGATTCTGCAAACTTGGCTACTGCACCCAGAGGAGAAGCTTTAGAAGCTTGTCCACCAGTATTTGAATACACTTCTGTATCCATCACCAGGATATTGACGTTTCTGCCAGAAGCCAGTACATGATCAAGTCCGCCATAACCAATATCATAAGCCCAGCCATCTCCACCAAATGCCCATACTGATTTATCAACCAGGAAGTTTTTTAGTTCGATGATTTTTTGTACTATTGGCTTGGTTTCCTGCATTGCTGTTTCCAGAGCTTTTGGTAAAAGCTGCTTGATTGCGGCTGTATTATCTTTTGCTTCCTGATCAACTTTTTTCCAATTGTCAAGTGACCATTTGATCTTTTCAGTTAATTCTGCATTACAACCAGCTTCTAATAACTGAGCAAGTTTTGTTTTTAATTGCTTACGATTAGCATCAACAGCAAGTCTCATACCCATGGCATATTCTGCATTATCTTCAAATAATGAATTTGCCCAGGCTGGTCCATGACCATCTTTATTATGACAATAGGGGATGGTTGGGAAAGTTCCACCATAAATAGAAGAGCATCCTGTAGCATTTCCTATCAGCATTCTATCGCCAAATAACTGAGTTACCACGCGCACATAAGGTGTCTCACCACAACCTGCACAAGCTCCTGAGAACTCAAACAATGGCTGTTTGAATTGACTGCCTTTGACAGTGAACTCACCAGTTACCTTTGAAAGGACATCAGTTGGCAGAGCATCAAAATATTCAGCATAATGAGTTTCACCCTTATCCCTTTCTTCCTGGATAGGTTTCATTTCCAGAGCTTTTACAGGACATTCATTTACGCATACTGAACATCCCTGGCAATCTTCAGGATATATCTGAATTTTGAATTTCATGCCTTCATCTTTAGATTTGGCATCAAGGGTAGTAAATCCTTCCGGGGCATTTTTCAGCTCTGATGGATCGATCAGCTTGGCTCTTACTGCTGCGTGGGGACACACAAATGAACATTGATTACACTGAATACATTTTTCCGGAATCCAGTGAGGAACATAAGGTGCTACTCCGCGTTTTTCAAGACGTGAGGTAGCGGAGGGAATGTAACCATCATAAGGCATATCAGATACAGAGATGTCATCTCCTTTTTCACGCATGATCCGTTCGATCACGTTGCGAGTAAATTTATCTGAATCGTCTGGCACCAGCTTATGCATATCCATTGCTTTGCAGCCGCATTCTGCCGGTATCTCAATTTTCTGGATATTTTCTGTAGCTTTATCCACTGCTTCTACATTCATTTTGATAACTTTATCACCCTTCTTGGCAAAGGTCTTTTTGATAAAGGTTTTGATCATTTTAAGGGCTATATCTTCTGGTAATATACCTGAGATCATGAAATATGCTGTCTGCATCACTGTATTGATCCTGGTGCCTAATCCCACTTCTTCTGCGATCTTCAAGGCATTGATATTATACACATTGATTTTCTTATCGATTATCACTCTTTGCATATCAGCAGTAAGATTATCAAATACTTCATCAGCTTCCCAGATTGAATTCAAGAGGAATACACCATTCTCGCGGATTCCTTCCAGTATGTCATATCTGCCAATATATGCTTGATTATGGCAGGCAATAAAATCTGCATTAACTACTGTATATTCACTCTGGATAGGTGATTTGCCAAAACGCAGATGTGATCTCGTTACTCCACCGGATTTCTTGGAATCATACTGGAAATATCCCTGAGCATACATGTCTGTGCCTTCACCAATGATCTTGATTGAGTTCTTATTTGCGCCCACAGTTCCGTCAGATCCAAGTCCCCAGAATTTACAACTGATTGTGCCTTCTGGTGAGGTTGGCAGGTTTTCACCTACAGGGATGGATTTGTGAGATACATCATCATTAATACCCACAGTAAATCCATGGAATCCATCATTTTCAAGATGATCATATACTGCTTTCACCATTGCAGGAGTGAATTCTTTTGAGCTCAGTCCATATCGTCCACCAATGATCTTAAGGTCATGACGATCTCTCAAAGCAACTACAGTATCAAGATATAATGGTTCTCCAATTGCTCCTGGCTCTTTGGTGCGATCAAGCACTACGATTTTTTTTACGCTCGCTGGAATTGCTCCAACGAAATCTTCAATGCTGAAAGGACGATATAGATGAACTGAGAGAAGTCCCAGTTTCTCACCCTTTTTATTTAAGTAATTAATAGTTTCCTGAATAGTTTCACAACCGCTGCCCATGGCAATTATCATCTTATCTGCCTTCGGGTCACCATAATAGTTATAAAGTTTATAATCTCTTCCCGTTAGGTCATTAACAACTTTCATGTATTCTTTCACTATGCCGGGAGTTGCTTCATAATAATTATTTACTGTCTCACGACCCTGGAAATAGACATCAGGATTCTGAGCTCCAACTTTTACGCGAGGTTCATCAGGATTTAAGGCACGAGACCTGAAATCCTCAATATATTTCATGTTCACCAGTTCTTTGATGCTGTCATAATCTACCATATCAATTTTCTGAATTTCATGTGAGTTACGAAAACCATCAAAGAAATTCAAAAATGGTACTTTTGCTTTCAAGGTTGAAAGATGAGAGACTATGGCAAGATCCATGATTTCCTGCAATGAAGCAGCTGCCAGCAAAGCAAATCCGGTATTACGGGCAGACATTACATCTGAATGGTCACCGAAAATTGATAAACTCTGGGCTGCCAGTGATCTGGCAGAAACGTGAAATACTGTTGGCAGCATCTCACCAGCTATTTTGTGCATATTGGGAAGCATCAATAAAAGACCCTGTGAAGCAGTAAAAGTAGTGGTCAAAGCACCGGCTGTCAATGAACCATGGATTGCTCCAGCTGCTCCTGCCTCAGATTGCATCTCAACCACATCTACTCGTTCACCAAATATATTTTTCCTGTTGTTTGCTGCCCAGGTGTCAGCATATTCTCCCATTGGTGATGAGGGAGTGATTGGATAAATTGCC
>JAVCCT010000166.1 GCA_030765325.1 Candidatus Stygibacter frigidus
ACAAAAAAGGAAAGGAGCAGGATCATCTATATGCTTATATATCATTCAGTTATAGAACATTGGGAATTTCGCATTAAGTATATAAGCTATTGTATTTATTACATTTACGACAAGTCGGAAATATTAGATGTAAGATTTTTCAACCACGGAAGGCACTGACTACACGGAAAAATGTAATGTAGTAGTTGCTCAGATGATGTTTAAATTAACTATGCTTTGCGATCTTAAACGCAGGATATCATGGTATATTGCGATTGAAAACGCAGGGAATTATGGTTTAACTTAATAATGGATTCTTAAAAATCAAATTTTGTAAAAGGAAACTTTAATGAAATTAGCTCACGCTCTGATGTTGGCTCTTTATGAGAAAATTTTGTTATAAGCGAAAGGCGAAAATACCTTTCAAATAATTTTATTAAGGCAAAATCATATTTCTGGAGAAATCCCCAGAAAATGGAAATTGATTATATTGAAGAAGAAAACAATTCCTATACTGCTTTTGAGATAAAATGGAATCCAAAGAAAAAAGTTAGATTTTCCCAGTCATTCCTAAAAAATTATCCAGTATCTGACACGATGATAATAAATCCAGATAATTTCAGTAAATGGATTAGTAAGTAAAATTGAATAATTCCTTAGCGAAGAGACTGCTCAAGCTAAGTAAATGATATCGATGTCACGAGTTCTGGGTGAAAACTATTGAATGTAGTGTAAGATTTTCTACCACAGAGGTCACAGAGAACACTGAGAAATGTAGTGATTTATCCGTGAGTCGTGAGACGAAAAATGTAAGATTTTTACCACTGAAGGCACAGAATTACACAGAAAAGAAAAATCTTAGATAAGTGGACGTGCACTTGGGAGTGAAAAATATCCGATGCTTTGGATGGGTGGGTCTATATTGGGTAATGTTAATTGATATTTTTGTTCGCGTTTGTTCGTGTTTGTTCGCGGCTAAAAAGAAAGATATTTAATTCCGATGATTTATCCGTGAGTCGTTATTAGTTAATTGGCGGGTATTTTTTTTAATAAGTGAAATATTGGGATATATATATCAAAAAGGGCAAAATAAGTAAGGTTTTGTTGTAATTGACCCTATAGTTGGGAGTTATGACCTTACTTTTTCCTTACTTTTCCTTACTTTTCTTACTTGTTTCTATTAGTGTTGTTGTTAGTCGACAGAATGAAGGGGGAGTAATTGAAAATAAAAATGGTAAATTGAATCAGCCATTGGCTGACAAGAAAGTAAAAATTAACTGTAAAGTAAAACTTTGAACCACTAATGTCACTAAATGACACGAAAAAATGTAATGTTGATAAAATTAACTGACATGATAGCAGACGAGAAAGTTAAATATAGGGGTATGAATATTCGAAAAAGGTTAGCGTTGGGATTTATCTATACAGATTAAAAGGAGGGTCATCCGGCTGTAGTAACGGTAAAATGCTGATGATGAAGAGATCTTTGGGTGGTGGTAACTGACCGCTCTCAAGTCATTTCGATGAGTACATCGCCATAACTCGATAGCTGGTTGGGTGGCTTGATTTAGATAATTTTATTGCAATTTCATCTCATACAGGGCATTTTGGGAATCACTAACGAAGAAGAAGCTTTGACGATCAGGTACGTAGCAAACGCCTTCTGGTTTTTCAAAGGGCAGAGAATATTCAGCTATCACACCCGCTTCAGGAGTCCAGGCAAATAGAGCTTGATTTTGGTCGCTGAGTACCCAATAGAAATTCTCTTCCGGATTATAGCTGATAGCAGAGAAATCATCAGCAAAATCAATGACAAGCATCTGTTCAACTTCATATAATGAATTCAATTTAACAAATTTCCCAGGATTCTTTTCTTTTACCAGGGCAATAGTACTATCTGGCAACAGACAGATCCCTTCCAGTCCGCTATTAGTACCTGTTTCCAGTGGTATCTGATAACCGGCAAGTTCAGCTCCCTGCTGGGTGATATTTACTATTTGGCAATCTCCTTCTTCTGCCAGCCAGAGAGAATTATCTATAAATGAATAAGCTATTCCTTCCAGGTCATTACCTACAAAGGGTAATTCCTGAATGGTGTTCCCTTCCAGATCAATGTTATAAACTTTATTATTATTGTCACTCACTGTCCAGAGCGAATTCGTGAGAGGATCATAGCTAAGATCAGAAGGTTCAGCGAGACTGAGCGAATAGCTGGAGATCATCACTAAATGCAGCTCCGAGTCAGGGTTTACCACATCATCCAGACTGCAGGAGCTGAATATCAATAGAGTCAAGATCATTAAAACAAGATTTTTCATAATTCCCTTATATAAAAAAAGCGGCAGGAACGAAAACCTTCCTGCCGTTTGTTTTAAGTTTTATTCGTTAGGTTCGCCTGGAGTTGATGGATACAGTAATTGCCAGTTATCTGAACCATCAGGAATTCGACCCATAGATTGATCATCAGGAACCACTTCAGTGTTATGTTGATCGACAATAGTCGATCCATCAGATGATACGAGTGCAAAATCTTCATTATCACCTAATTTGAGATCAACTTGAAGAGCTCCTAACTCAGGTGTTTTATTAGCGACCAACACTAAATAACTTCCTGGAGCCATTGTCGTAAGTTCAGGAGCATCGTCACCTATCATGGATAATTCAAGATTATCCAGATCGTCAGTAACATACATTCCACCTACATCAACAGGAAAAGCAGAAGCATTATATAACTCTATCCAGTCTGGATATTCGTTATCAGGTCCAGGCCAGGCAACGTCATTGTGGCTCATAAATTCGTTGATAAGAATAATTGTTTCTGCTGAGTTACCAGAACCATTGGCTTCACCAGGAGTTGGCATAGTATCATAACCAGCACCAAAAGATGCCCAGGTTTCGCTGCCATCAGTCATTCTGCCCACAGAAACATCAGTGATCTGTTCTCCATATGTGAGTGAATCAAGGATAGTAACGCCATCGATATCAGTAAGCCCGATCTGTTCACCGCCACCGGAGAGTTTTACATCATCCAGATGAAGAATTCCCTGTTCAGGTTCTTTATCAGCCCAGAGGAGAAGATATTCTCCAGGAGCGATAGTAGTGATGGATGGATCGTTGGTAGGGATCATGCTGGTCATCAGATTAGTCAGATCATCAGTCACATACATGCCACCGAGATCAACTGTTGTTGTACCAGCATTATATATCTCAATCCAGTCTTCATGGTCACCATTTTCATCAACTGCACCAAAATCATTACTTGCCAGAAATTCATTAATAACAAGCTTAGTCACGTCTGGTACTTCAGAATTAGAAGTTCCAGGAGTTGATGGGTCTAATTCTTCCCAGTTATCAGTTCCATCAGGAACACGTCCCAATGATATATCATCAGGCAAGTTACCCGAATTTTGCTGATCTACGATAGTACTGCCATCAGAATAAACCAGGGCGAAATCTTCTTCATCACTAAGTTTCAAATCGAGGTGCAGAGTTCCGAGTTCAGGATTTCCATCAGCTATCAATACTAAATAACTTCCTGGTGTCATAGTCGTAAGCTCGGGAGCATCGTCACCGATCATGGATAATTCGAGGTTACTCAGATCATCAGAGACATACATACCGCCCACATCGATAGTTTCATCCGAGCCATTATACAATTCTATCCAGTCTGGATAATCGTCATTTGGTCCGGGCCAGGCAGTGTCATTGTGGCTCAGAAATTCGTTAATAACTAAATAGTTAAAAGCATCTGGTAATTCAACAGGATCGTTGTTATCAGTTGTATCATCCAGACTGCAACTAACAATCATGAATACAAGTCCTAAGAGCAAAATAAGTAATTTCTTCATTACTTCCTCCTTATTTTAAAAGAAAAATACAGTCATAAACTGCAAATAATTAAAATCATATCCTTCATCATAGTGATCGTCAAAGATATCATTATCAAAGCTGTAATCACCATCAGAATTGGCATTAGCATCCAGATCAACCATAGAATATGCCATCTGGATTTTTACATTGGGATTAGCATACCAGTTCAAACCAAAAGTGATGATATTTCCAGCTCCGCCATATATTCCAGCATCCACGTCAGT
>JAVCCT010000307.1 GCA_030765325.1 Candidatus Stygibacter frigidus
CAAATGCCATAGCCAATCGATGATCTCCATGGGGATCAATCAAAACCTGTCCTGGATACTTAGCTAAAGGAAATACTCTCAAGCATCCGTCTTTATATTCTGCTTCTCCACTGCAACGCCTGATCTCAGTTATTACTGATTCTATTCTATTACTTTCTTTATATTGCAGATGACTGATATTAGTCATCTCAACTTCTGATCCTGCCAAAAGTCCCAAAACGGCAAGAGTGGAAACCTGATCCGGCATCTGGCTCATATCTGCCTTAATTCCCTGTAGATCGTTACCTTTCACAATAACATGATCATCTTCGTCAATCACCTCAGCACCCATTTCTGCCAGCAGATCAGCAAAAACAGCATCAGGTTGAAATGATTTCCGCCTGCTGCCAATCGTTTTTACTGATTTTCTGAAAGCAGCAGCCATTGCCCAGAAATAACAGGCTGAGGAATAATCTATCGCTACCTCTATCTCTGAGGGATTATATAATCTGCTGCCAGGCAGCACGACAAGATTATTCTGCTTTTCATAAACCTCAATTCCCATTTTACGCAAAATCTGGATTGTCAGTTCTACATATTCCCAGGATACTCGTTTACCTGTTACTTCAATATTCAAACCCTGCGGACATTGTGGGGCTATCAATAACAGAGCACTCAAATATTGACTGCTGATCGAAGTATCTATCTTTACTTTACTGCCATTAAGATATGAGCCTTTGATCTGAAAAGGAAACTGGTCTGCATTGATCATTGCTCCCATCTGCCTGAGAGCCATTATCAGTTCCTGCATCGGTCTCTTTTGCAATTGGGCAGAGGCACCCAGCAGGTATTCTCCCCCTGGTTGTGCTGCCAAACGAGCAAGCAACAGCCTGAAACCTGTTGCTGAATCTTTAATATAAACTTCACCTTTTTCTGCTAAACCGTTCTCGCAAAACATGATGATCTCATCATCAGAAGTCTCAAACTCACACCCAAGCGCAATAAGTGCCTGCTGCAATGTGAGAATATCAGCAGCATTTGACCCACCCTTGATCACAAGTTTGCCCTTCAACTGACTGCCCAGGATCATAATCCGGTTCAGCTCAGATTTGGAATACGGAAGCTTGATATTTAACATAGTTTCTACCTCCAGAAATATCCAGCAAAATGTCAAGCAGATTGCATTATTGAGGGAAGATATAGGACATATATAATGATAAAAAGCGTTTTTTTAATTGACATATATCAAGTTAGAGAGTTATAAGCAATTATCGAAAAGAACAGAGGCAGATTGATGCAGAATGAGATAGATTTTATCAGGAAATTGGAGAAATATATTCGTAAACATCGGCTATTTATGCCTAAGTCACGGATATTAGTAGGGTTTTCGGGAGGTCCTGATTCCACGGCATTGCTTACGGCACTATATCATTTACGGACTAAATATCAATTCCATCTGCTGGCAGTACATATAAATTATCATTTGCGGGGAAAAGAAAGCGAAATGGAAGAATCAGCAGTGAAGAAATTCTGTTTTGCCAGAAATATTGCAATTCTGGTAAATCATTATAAGCCAAAAGGCAAAAAAGTAAATGAGAATAATCTGCGTGAATACCGGTTTAACTGGTTTGATGAACTTGTGAGATTATACAAGATAGATACTATTGCGCTGGGACATAATCAGAGTGATCAGGCAGAGACGGTGTTATACCGTTTACTGCGAGGCAGTTTATTGACTGGACTGGGTGGGATTAAGCCACAATCAGGAAATATAGTGCATCCGCTTTTAAGCTTTTCACGGGATGAGATCACAGCTTTTCTGGAAAAAGAAAACATACCCTGGTGTGAAGATGTCAGCAATCAGCAAAATGAATTTACGCGTAATAAATTGCGCAATGTAGCCTTCCCCTGGATAACTGAGAATATCAATCCCCGAGCAGTAGAGAAGATATCTGCCATAGCTCCTTTTTTACAGGAAGCGGATGATATTTTATCTAATTCAGCAATGATGCGGATGCGCCATGTGATGGAAGAAAATAATGACGATGAATATCACTTGAAAATATCTGAATTATTAAAAATCAGACCTTTGATGAGATTTTATATTTATCGGCATCTCTATAGTGAGATTACTGGAAGCAAGAAGGATTTTTATCAGAGTAATTTTGAGATCATTGAAAAATCACTCAAACCACAAGGTAACCGTAAAATCCAATTACCGCACGGCGTGATATTATTAAAAGAATATGATCATTTGCGGGTAATGAAACATGGAAATCAGGAAGCGGGAAAAGTGGAAGCAGCAAGGGAAATACCGAGTTTACGCACCCGGTTTACCTATGATGGCTGGCGGATAAGCATGAAGAAACTAAAACAACTGCCAGAGAGCCGGGACTTATTTGTAGACAAAAATATCGCCTATCTGGATTTTGATAAGCTTGTGTGGCCACTGGTAGTAAGACATCGGGAACCAGGAGACCAATTCGTACCTTTTGGTATGAAGCACAATAAGAAATTAAAAGATTTCTTTATTGACCTGAAAGTGCCTGTACAGGAAAGAGCAATTGCACTGGTATTTACTGACCAGGAAAACATATTCTGGGTAGGAAATCAGCGAATAGATCAGCGATATGCGGTCAGTAAGGAAACCAGTAGTATATTAATGGTGAAAATAGAAAAAATCCATCAGCGAAAGTCGAGACCGGCGGAACGCATGAAGAGAAGGTGATAATGCACAAAGATTTAGAAGAAATAATTTTGCACGAAGCAGAAATAGAGCAACGGGTAAAAGAATTAGGGGATGCGATAGCCAAAGATTATAAATGCCAGGAGCCTTTATTGATCTGCATATTGCGTGGAGCAGTGATATTTTTTGCTGATCTTTGCCGGGCGATTGATATACCTGTTCAGATGGGATTTGTGAGCCTTTCAAGCTATAAAGACGGCACCAGCAGTACCGGGAATGTGGAAGAGCGTCAAAAACTGATGGCAGACGTTAAAGGCAAAGCCGTGATCCTGGTGGAAGATATTATTGATACTGGCTTGACCCTTAAGGACTACAGCCAGAACCTGCTTGATAGAGGAGCGGAATCAGTGGAAATCTGCTGCCTGCTAAAAAAACCTGAACAGGTGCATAATGTAGATGTTCAATATCAGGGATTTGATATAGAAAATAGATTTGTAGTTGGCTATGGACTGGACTATGCAGAACAATACCGCAATTTGCCTTATGTGGGCATACTTAAGAAGGAGATTTATTCATAATGAACGAAATGCAAAATAAGCAAAATAAACAGAATAATCGCAAAAATGAAGAACCCAAACCATTAAATAGATTTAATAATCCCAGAAATTATACCTTCCTGATCGTTATGATCCTCTTCATATTTGTGATGTACCAGATGTATAAATCGAGCGGACCTCAGGTAAAAAATGTCAGTTTTTCGGAAATGATGGGCAAAGCTCAAGCAGGAGAGCTGGTAAAAGTGACCTTTTCTGATAAGGATATCAGAGCAGTTGATGCTGCAGGACAGGTTTATACAACCTATCTGCCTTTCCGCGATCCAGAAGTTGTCTGGCGCTTTAATGATCTGGGCATTAATATAGAATCATCAAAGCCTTCACAGATGCTGCAAATCATTGGGTCATGGCTGCCATTTTTAATATTCATTGGATTATGGTTCTTTATGATGCGGGGAATGCGGGGAGGTGGCAGTCAGGTATTCAGCTTTGGGAAAAGCCGGGCTCGACTTGCCGATGGAGCAAAATCACGCATTACTTTTAAGGATGTGGCTGGAGTAGATGAAGCAAAAGAGGAACTGGAAGAGATTGTGGAATATTTGAAAGCTCCAGATAAATTTCAACGTCTGGGGGGGCGTATCCCACGAGGCGTATTGCTGGTAGGCAGACCAGGAACCGGGAAAACATTGCTGGCAAAAGCAGTGGCAGGCGAAGCGAAAGTGCCCTTCTATAGCATTTCAGGTTCGGATTTTGTGGAGATGTTTGTGGGAGTGGGAGCTTCACGGGTGAGAGATATGTTCGTGGAAGCCAAAAAGAATTCTCCCTGCATAGCCTTTATTGATGAGATTGATGCTGTGGGCAGAACCCGTGGTGCTGGACTGGGTGGTGGACATGATGAACGTGAGCAGACCCTGAACCAGTTACTGGTAGAAATGGATGGTTTTGATGCCAATGATGCAGTGATCATAATTGCTGCCACAAACAGACCTGATGTGCTGGATTCTGCTTTATTAAGACCAGGCAGATTTGATCGTCAGGTTATGGTCGATCTACCGGATATCAAGGGTAGAGAAGCCATCTTGCGAGTACATTCACGTAAATTGCCTTTAGAAAAAGATACCAGCCTGGCTATTATAGCCAGAGGAACTCCTGGATTCAGCGGTGCCGATCTGGCAAACCTGGTAAATGAAGCTGCACTGCTTGCTGCACGTAAGGACAAAAAAACCATAGAAATGGATGATTTTGAAGAAGCAAAAGATAAAGTTACCCTGGGTAAAGAAAGAAAGAGCAGAGTTATATCTGATGAAGATAAATTGATTACTGCCTATCATGAAGTGGGGCACGTATTATGCTCCATCTTTCAGGAAAAGGCAGAACCTATTCATAAAGTTACGATCATACCCCGCGGATTTACCGGAGGAGCCACTCATTTTCTGGAGACGGAAAAATCGCATTATTCACGAGATTACTTGATCCAGGCATTAGTGGGACTTTTTGGCGGCAGATGCGCAGAAGAAGTTATATTTGGTCACGATTGCGTTACGACGGGAGCTTCAAATGATATTGAACGGGCTACTGATATAGCCCGGAAAATGGTAACTAACTGGGGAATGAGCGATAAGATAGGTCCCATGACAGTCTCCAAAAAGGAAAGCCAAACATTTCTGGGCAGAGATCTGGGTACTACTGAACATGTAAGTGAGGATACAGCGAAACTGATTGATGAAGAAGTACATTCCTTTATCAATGATGCTTATCAGAAAGCCCTTAAAATATTGGGCGACCGGAAAGAATTATTGATCTCCATGTCTAAGGAATTGATAGAGAAGGAAACCCTTTCATCCCAGGAAATATTTGATCTCACTCTTGAAAATGTAACAGAACCTGAGCGCGAATTTGTGATGAAAAAATATCGGAAAGTGAAAGAAATGAGCATTGAGACACCATTTAAGGAAGAGAAGTCAGTAACAGAAAAAAAACCACCTATAGAAGAAGAGGGAGAATCTGATGAACCTGAAAACCCAGTGGAATAAATATTTTGTAACTGAGACTGATAACACATTTATCCAGTTCTTTAGATATTTATTTGTAGGCGGACTGGCTGCAATTGTCGATCTGGCGGCTTCCAGTATTGCAGTAAGAGTATTTGGCATCTATGAAGTTTACGCTATCATAATTTCATTTATATTGGGACTTTCCGTTAACTACATCTTAAGCTCGCTATGGATATTCCGGAATAGGAAAATAGAAAAGCAAAGCTATGACTTCATCGCTTTTGCCATTATTGGTATAATTGGATTACTGTTGAAAGCAGGCATTGTCTGGTTCCTTACCGAAATGCCACACATGATGATCGAATTTTCAAATTCTATTGCCATTGTTCTGGTATTTATCTGGAATTTTCTGGCAAGAAAATATCTCTTGTATAACAAGAAGCCATAAGGAGGGATTTTGGAAGCAAAGAGAAAAGCTATTATTATTGGAGCTGGTCCTGCTGGTTTAACAACAGCATTTGAATTGCTGAAACGAACTGATATCCAACCAGTCATCTATGAGATGAGTGATGAGATCGGGGGAATTTCGCGCACAGTGAAATATAAGGGTAATCGGATTGATATTGGTGGGCATCGTTTCTTTTCTAAATCTGACAGGGTTATGAATTGGTGGCAGAATATTCTCCCACTGCAGGGAGCACCCAGCCAGGATGATCTTATCTTAAATCGAGATGTTCCTCTTTCACATAAAAAAGGAGCTCCTGATCCAGAAAAGGAAAGCAAGGTGCTACTCATTCGAAATCGTGTTTCCCGCATTTTCTTCCTGAGACGCTTCTTTTCATACCCAATTTCACTCAATATGGAAACTATCCTTAATCTGGGAATTATCCGCTGTATAAAAATAGGAATAACCTATTTCTGGATTCGCC
>JAVCCT010000002.1 GCA_030765325.1 Candidatus Stygibacter frigidus
TTATATACTTAAACATTTACCCTCTCCCGTTAATAATTTCATAAATATCAAAGCTTTATGTACCATTACCTCACTTCTCAATATCTTATCTTTTAATGTATATCTCTTAGTTTTTATTGACCTTATAAAAATGTCAAATTAAAAAAAAGTTATCCCCTCTTTGAATACCTTCAAATTAACTCATAGTCGGATTTATACATAGTTAAAAAAAATTTGCAGCTCCTTCCGTCATAAAAATTAAGGAGTCTGGAATGGATTTTGTTTGATCTCATCATATGACACCTAACTATATATATATTAATATATTATCACCCTAATATGCGACAGTTACCGCTCTTTTATACGCATATTTCACTTCTTCTCATGTTTGTATTGCAGTTTAATCACCCAATAGCAGTAACTTAACACCTCATTAGCACCACCCCACCTGATCAGTCTAATTCATAAGCCCATAACTATACCAGAGCAACAAAGCACTTACTCACATTTTAATGTCACTACGTGCTTTGTTGCTTTGATTTAGGACCGGTAAAAGGGGTGTGATAGAACAAAAATGTATATTATATGTGGATTTAGGAGAGGATGCGGAGCAATATAAGGAAGTTATTTGGGGAAATAAGAGGTTTATATTTTTTGAGAGAAGGTGCGGCGGGATTTCATAATTCTTAATACTTTATAATTATGTAATACTATATAAAGGTAGATGGCATTCAAAATTATCATCAAAGTATGGACTTCAGGTTCAAAATCCTGATAATTAATTGAGATATACAAAATGATGATAATGGCAATGCCTTTGAGTATTATCATAGCAGGAATTGGTCCCATGAGATTGAGCAAAAATCTGGCAAGTGGGTTCTTTTCGTTTTTATTGCTGCCCCGTTTTACAACTTTCCAGGTGGAAATACCATCCAGGACATTTAGAAGGACAAGCAGCAGAAACAGGCTGAATAATAATCCTTTGGGTAACTGGATAGAGCCTAAAACAACTTTATAGATTTTGTATAGCATTTTAGAGGTGAAGCGTTATAGCTACGGGTCTGTGATCAGAGATGAAAACATCATAAAAGCTCCAGCCCCCATCAAGATAGTCATCAATTCTGATAGTCTGAATGCTGGACTGAGAGTTAGCAAACTCATCGAAGAGTTCATTTGAAATAATAATATGATCAAGGTGAGAAGAGCCATTATTCCATGACCAGTAAAGAGCTGAACCATAAGCAATATCATAGTCAGCAAAAACGAAATTATCAGGGTCCAGCAAAAATGGATTGAAGACATTAGTATCTACAGGGTCAGTGATCAGGTCATTAAGATCACCGGTAATAATGACGTTTTCATCAGGCAGTTCAGTAAGGATATAATCATGAAGTTCCTGGCAGGCTTCTCTGCGTCTTGCTTCATTATCATCGCCACCGCTGGCTTTCAAATGATTAGTGATAACATAAAAAGTTTCATTATTCCAGAGAAATTCCAGTTTTAGAGGAGAACGCGGAAATGCATACCATTCATTAGTGAAAAGTTCTTCAATACTTTCCAGCTGAAAATCAGCAGTGTTTTTATATAATATGGCAAGATTGATATTATATGCTGCGCCGCTTCCTCTATATCCATCCCAGTCAGTAAGTTGAGTGTTAAGATCTATAAAGGCTGCATTATCTTCAATTTCCTGCAGACAGATGATATCAGCATCCATTTCAGAGATCAATTGCGCTACGAGATCAACGGTTTCACCCTGCAGTTTTGGAAATGTCTGGAGGTTCCAGGTAACGATTTCCAGTGTTTCATCAGAGCCGATAGTGAGATCACTAATATCGGGATTATCATCGATATTATTAACAGGTTGATCCACTCCGCAGGCTGCCAGAAACAGGCTGATCATCAATATCCAATATATTAATCTCATTACATTCAATCCTTGAACAATTTCTCAATAAGCCAACTGGCAGCGAGAATATCCTGAGCAATATATCTCGGGGCATATTCTGAATGCCTGAAAAACTTATTATCAATATAATCATTTTTGCCATCACCCGTAAGCACGAGGATCGGAATCAAATGAGCCCGATGTGCAAAGATCATATCTGACTTACGATCACCAATCATAAAAGAAGTGCTGGGGTCAAGATTAAAATCCTGGCAGGCTTTATTGAATAAACCAATATCTGGTTTACGATCTTCATGCTGGATATTATAGGGTTTAATTTTGCCATTTATATGATAAGGTGAATAATAAATTTTATCAATATAGGCATCTTCTTTTGCCAGATCAGCTATCATTTTTTGATGAATATCCTGCAATTGACTGGTAGTGATCATTCCTCTGGCAATTCCACTTTGATTGGTAACTACAATAACCTTAAGATTTAGATTATTAAAATTTCTGATAGCTTCGGCAGCAAATGGATAGATGATCATATCCGCAGGGTCATTTATATAGCTGGGATCGAGATTTATCACACCATCACGATCAAGAAAAACTGCAGCAGTTCTCATCGGTGTAATAATTTACGCAGATTAAAAATTAATCCATGACGTTCATCTTTAGTGATCATTATAAACCAGGCAGGTATCAAATAAAGCAAAGTCATTAGACTTGAGACCCAGACTATCGTAATGAAATGCCATTGAGGCAGAGGTATTCTATAATTAATATATCCCACAAAAATCAGAGGCAGCAGACAGATGATGGCAGTTGGCAGATAAATACGTGTGACAGTTTCTCTGATGGAAATCTGACTGTATTTGACAGCTCTGGGGAAGACCACGAAAATTCCCAGAATGATATTAGGTATCAGAGTACCGATAGCAACTCCCACTACTCCTAACAATTTAATAAAAAGAATGGAGAATCCCACATTCATGATACTTTCTGCAATTGCTACATAAGAAAGGAACTTATGAGAGCCGGTCATCAGAAGAACTTTGGAAGAACCACTGCGGAACAGCAGCAGCATATAGATAGAAATATTCATAATATAGGCAATGTGTATGATGTTGTTATATGTTTCGGCATATTGAGGATTAGCAGGATCAATTTCCAGCCAGATAAGCAGCACAGGTTTTATGAGTGAAGTAAGAATGATAAAGAGCAATGTAGATGTAAGAGCAATAATGCGGTTAGAATTAAAAAGTATTCGACGCAGCCTGCCATGCTGACCATCTTTGTGAAGAGCAGCAGCTACAGGAGTGAGCGTTTCCTGAAACTGGTGGGTGAA
The DNA here is from genome assembly GCA_030765325.1 of Candidatus Stygibacter frigidus. Taxonomy (GTDB): domain Bacteria; phylum Cloacimonadota; class Cloacimonadia; order Cloacimonadales; family TCS61; genus Stygibacter; species Stygibacter frigidus. The sequence continues at coordinate 3,219 of JAVCCT010000002.1, forward strand.
TTGGAGCAGCATATTAGCAGAGCGGGAAGCTATCTGATAGATAGTGACATAAGTAATCCCCAGCATCAATCCCAAAACAATCTGATCAGTTTTAAAGATAATGATATTGGAAAACATGATCAGGTAAGCAAAAATACTGAAACTGATGACTTTTTTTAGCATTTTGAGCTGAAAATATTTTGGTCTGATCTTCATTTTGGGCAGCAGCTTGAAACTAAAGGTTGCCATCAAAAAGTTATTGGTCAGACTAATGATCACAGAAAATACTGCCAGTTCTAATAGTCCGTATCCTAATTTAAAAATAATGATAATGCCGATGAAATTGAGAATAAGGGTAGAGAAATTTACCAGATTGCGGAGATATATTCTGCCCACTCCTCGCAGGATTTCTGTAAATACTCCAGAAGGAAAAGTGAGAGCGGCACGTATACCAAAGAAAATAAATACCTTTTTGAAATAAATAAGATCCGTACCTTCAGGGAAAATAAATAATTTTGTGAGAAATTGTGATATGATAAGGGTTGCAATAATGATAAAAAATGACATTATCGCATAAGAAGTGATAACTGTGGAAATCTGCCGATTATATTTTTCAAAATCTCCTGTGACGGTAACTTCTGCACTATATTTCTGAACAGAAGTGCCAAACCCGAAATCCAGAAGCAGGCTATAGCCAAATATTGACCAAAGCAAAGCCCAGAAACCATAACCTACTTCTCCGAGATTAAGGAAGAGAATACGTGTAAGAATGATCTGCGTAATAAATCGGGAAATAGTAAGCCCATAATTAGCAATCGTGTTAACAACAATCAGTTTCTTAATATTATCTTTCATGCTATTTATGCCATAATTCCTGTTTGATCACCTTAACGGCAGCCTCAGTAGCTTTTCCGGGATTAAAGAGGAATTTATCTATCATTAGCTGCTGCTTGATCTGCTGGTCTAATATTTCCCTTGCTAAATCTGCATTTCCGTTTATTCGCTTCTGGGTGTAATCCACAATCTCATCAATAGTCGTAAAATTGATTGCAGTATCAATTATCTGCTTTTCAACTTCTGTATTCTGATTATGATCAAACCATTGTTGATTAAAAAAGACAAAGACAGGCTTTTTCGTGATAGAAAATTCCAAAGCAGAAGTAGTTCCTGTATCTGTAATCATCATATCTCCCAGTGTAAAAATTTCTTGAGTATTGGGTCTTGTAACCAAAACTACATTCTGATGCTCAAGGCAAAACTGGCTCAGAACTTGTTTCCAGTTGTATCCTTTAAATTTAGTAAATAGGAAATGGTGAACCTTGATGAGGATAACCACATTTTGCAGTTTAGCAAGCTGATTGATCATTTCCAGTGAAAGTACATGCAGCGAGCCATAAGAATTCCAGTGTGGGGTATATAAGATCACAAATTGATCGTTGATATTGTATTCTTTTTTAAGTTTATCAGTAAACTTTTGATCTGGAAAAAAAATCGCATCTGTTTTAGGATAGCCGATTTTAGCGCATTTATTTTGATCTTTCCGGTTGTGAGGAAGGGTTTTTATAAATTCCACGAATTGAGGACCAACTGCAAAATGTACATTAAATCTCGATAACACATCAGTTTTATTGTATAAAGGATATACACCAGAACCATGATACATCTGTATTTTAGTGGTTGGCAGAAGGGAAACCGGAAAGTCTGGTCCATTAATTTCTGCTGTTATAAAAAGATCAAAATATATAAAAGGCGAAATATAACTTGAAATCAAGGAATTAACGGGAACATAAAGTTTTAGAAAATCTATAATAGTTTGATTAAATTCAAATACTGAGAAATATATCTTAATGTTTTTATCTTTTTTCAATACATTATAAACAGGTTCAAAGATGCTGTAAAAATAATCAGTCTGGACATTGATAACTATAGTTTTTTTGCCTGAGAGCTTAACGGAAATCATTTTCAGATTCCAGTATATAATCCTAAAAATATCAAGTGAGGGATTTGTGATCATTTTGTAGAGTCTGTTTCTATTTTTGAACTGCAGTTTTTTGATAATTACATCAACGGCAGTCTGAGTAGCATTTCCCGGCTGAAAGAGATAATTATTGATCAGCTGTTTCTGCCTTTGTTTTTGATCCTCTATTTTCTCTAATAACTCTGGTTTCCCTGAAATCAATTCTTGTGTGTATTGATATATCTCATCGATATTTAAAAAGCAGATTGCTGTTTTTCTGATCTCATTTTCTACTTCACTATGCTTATTTTCGGCAAACCAGCCAGGGCACTCAAAAGCAAAAACTGGTTTCCAGGTTAGTGAAAATTCAAAAGCAGTGGTAGTAAGAGCGTCCGTGATCAGCATATCACTTAATGGGAAAATCTCCTGTGTGTTTGGTCTGGTTACATAAATAACGTTATCATACTTATCAGCAAATTGCTGAAGCTTCTTTTCCCAGTTTGCTTCTTTATACTGGACATAAAGAAAATTATGAACTTTGATCATGATGATCACGTTCTCTAATTGAGTTAATCTGGCAACCAAATCAAGAGAAAGTACATGCAGTGAACCATTGGGATTCCAGTGAGGAGCATATAAAATAACAAACTGATCCTGAATATTATAGTGCTTTTTGAGTTTTTCCACAAACTGAATATCCGGATTGCTGATGGCATCAAGCTTGGGAAAACCAATTTCCTCATAATCATTCTGTTTACTCTTTTCATGTGGTAACGTTTTAATGAATTTCACGGCCTGAGGACCGGCAGCAAAATGCGTATTAAAACGAGATAAAACATCAGATTTATTATACCTTGGAGCTACCCCAATGCCATGATACATCTGAATTCTATGGGTTGGTAAAAAAGATACAGGGAAATCCGGACCATTTATTTCCGCAGTAATAAACATATCAAACCATACGAAAGGAGAAATTAAGCTAGAAATCAAATTCTCTGAAGGAACGAATTGTCTAAGATGCTCACTAAGTTTCTGTAGACCTTCATAATAAGCAAAATAGACCACGATCTTATTATTCTTCAGTAATTCTAAATAGATAGGTTCAAAGGTATTATAAAAGTAATCCATCTGGATATTATACACAATGGTCTTTTTGCCCTGTAGCTTGAATAAGAACATTTTAAGATTCAAATATAATATCTTAAAAATATTTAGAGGATTAGAAATTATAGCTCTAATTAATCGATTCTTCATATTTCTAATAATGGGGAATGGTGATCTTACCCTTTTCTCGTTCTTCTTCTCTGATTTTCCTAAGTTTTTTCTTCCAGTTCAGCCACTTTAACTTCTGCCTATCCTTATACAACCTGTCCATACTGCCTATCAGGGCAAAGCATAGCATAAGCTGATAAAAATTATTAGACTGCTTGAGTACCCATTCCAAGGCAGATTCCATGTAAATACCCATCAATCCTCCCGCAAGCCCTATTGGTAACCAGGTATAATCAGAGTGACGGTATTTCACATAATTGCTTAAGTTCCTATAATAGAAATAAAATAGCAATACAAAATACACCACCATATTATGCCAGCCGGTTTCGGCAGCATAATTGAGATATATGGTTTCCACCAGTCCTCCCCGTGATTCTTCGGTTAACCCTTCTATATGATTTGAATAATTATAGGGAGGATTTACTTTGAGACCAAAATTATTTAATCCCACTCCGAATGTTTTATCATTTGCCATATTGATAGCAGAAATTGCCAGCATTTTTCTTACATTTGCTGATGCTTCGGAAGCAGTTTCAAATCTAGCGATAATAGAATCCATTGATCTGATTGCCCCTAGTAATCCAATGAACATGATTAATATCGTGATTCCCACTTTTCGAGGGTTTACGGAATTGGTGAAGGAAAGCATCATGATCACCATGCAGGATAGCACGAAGCAGACGATTCCCGCTCGAGAGAATGTGGATACAATGCAAAGACTGCCTAATGCAAAAGTGGTTATCCACCAGAAAAGTTTTATCCTTTGTTTTTTATTCATGATATAGGCAAGTATCACTGAATTTAAGATAATCAAATACATCACCAGTGAATTCTGATGAGGAAAAGGTCCTCTTGCCTGTCATATTCCCAAAAAATATTTCTGCCTGATAACATGGTAACTAATATACAA
>JAVCCT010000305.1 GCA_030765325.1 Candidatus Stygibacter frigidus
AAGAAATTGGTCCTGCTACCAGACTGGTAAAAGGAGTGAAACAGGTATGAAAGAATTGCAGGAAAAAGTAAAGCAGCTCTTAGATAACAATGAAGTTGAAATGGTTATTGGCTGGGGAAAAGGCAGCCTTCCACTGATTTCCACTCCGATATTTATCAAAAATCCTGCTGATGCAGATCAATTGATTTTTGATAGCACCTGCAGAAATAATCTCACTACTTATCTTACCAAAGATAGAAGAAGATTAGGGAAAAAATATGATAAGATTGGAATCATTGTCAAAGGATGTGATGCCAGATCAATAGTACTGTATGTTATTGAGAATCAGGTAAAAAGAGAAAACGTGGTTATTATTGGAGTTCCCTGTCAGGGAATATTTGAAGCACGAAAGATAATAAATATCACTGATGGCAGAGAGGTTTTGGAGCAGAAAACAGAAGGAGATCAGGTAATCCTGAAAGGCAGAGATTTTGAAATAAAAGTTCCTCGCGAACAAGTCCTGAGGGATTGCTGCCTGTTCTGCCGGTATCCAGATGCTCCTGAATATGATCACTTTATTGGTGAACACCGAGGTGAAATCGATGTACAGGATGAATTTAAAATTGTAGAGGATTTTGAAAAGAAATCAGCAGAAGAAAGATGGAATCTGATCACGGAAGAATATTCCAAATGTATTCGCTGCTATGCCTGCCGCAACGTTTGCCCTTCATGCTATTGCAATTATTGTTTTGTAGATAATAATGATCCCCAATGGATAGGAAAAACCCCGGAAGTTACTGATAATATCATCTTCCACCTGATCAGAAATCTCCATCTTGCAGGGCGTTGTGTAGATTGTGGTGCCTGCGTGAGCGCTTGTCCCGTAAATCTGGATTTGCGTCCACTCAATAAAAAGGTGGAAAAAGAAATGAAGGAACGATTTGGATATACAGCCGGGCTGGATATTAATGAGAAACCTGCCATGGCTTCATATTGTGAAAACGAAAAACAAGATTTTATATTAGGTTAATTATGGTTAAAATAAAACATACTCAACTTGCAGCATTGATAGATTTTCTGGCTCAGAAATATCAGGTGTATGCTCCAGTAAAACACGGCAAGGAAACTGCTTTCAAAAATATCAGTTCTGCCAGTGAGATCAATAATTCAAAGTATAATACCTCCCTAAATCCTAAAGAGATTTTCTTTCCCCAATCAGAAGTGATGTTCACTTATACTAAAGACGGAATAAAAACTCCTCCCGAAATGGATAAACCAATAGCCGTCTGGGGATTGCGAACCTGTGACACAAAAAGTATCAGAATGCTGGATAAAGTATTTGCAAATGCCTATCAAATGCCTGATAAGGAAATGTATAAAGACCCCTACTGGATAGCTAGATACAAGAATTGTCTCCTTTTCTCTTTTGCCTGCAATGAACCTCCGTCCACCTGTTTTTGCAACTGGTTTGATAGTGGTCCTTATGATTCCACAGACTCCGACGTTTTTGTGATAGATACTGGAGATGAATATTTAATGGAAGGGATTAGTGAAAAAGGTATTAAATTCCTGGAAAGCTATCAGGCAAAGACCCAGCTTGACCAGGCAGATCTTGATAAAATTAAATTATTAAGGGAGAAGGCTGAATCGTATATGCCCCCAGTAGTGAATCTGGCTGGCTTAAAAGATAAACTCCTGACTATTTGGGATGATCCCATCTGGGATGAGCTAAGTGCCAAATGTATCAATTGCGGAGCCTGTGCCTATATCTGTCCTACCTGTCATTGCTTTGACGTGAGAGATGAGGGTAAAGAAGATAAAGGGAAAAGAGTGCGACTCTGGGATTGCTGCATGTATCAGCTATTTACCAAAGAAGCTTCTGGTCATAATCCCCGTGAATTATCCACCTATCGTGTTCGTCAACGGGTGATGCATAAATATAACTATTTTGTAGAAAATTATCAGCAATTCCTGTGTACCGGTTGCGGAAGATGCATTAAAGTATGCCCCGTCAATCTGGATATACGTGAAGTCATTCAAAAAATTCTTGAATATGAAGAAGTTTAAATAGAAGAGGATATATATATGTCAAATACTTATATACCCATACCAATGAAACTGGAAAGGATCATTAACGAAGACCCGGATAGAACTCTGCGTACCTTTGACCTTTCATTTGTAAATAAAAATGATGAAGATAAATTTGATTACATGCCGGGGCAATTTTGTGAATTTTCGATATTAGGCAAAGGTGAATCTCCCTTTGGAATTGCTTCTTCACCCACAGAAAAAGGACTATTAAAATTCACGGTCAGTCGAACAGGTTCTGTAACACAGGAAATCCATTATCTCCAGGAAGGAGATGTAGTGGGTATAAGAGGTCCCCTTGGTAACTGGTATCCAGATGAAAAATTGCGAGGAAATGATACAGTAATTATTGGTGGAGGATTTGCCTTTACCACTTTACGTTCAATGATAGTTTACATGCTTGATCATCGTGAAGATTATGGCAAAATTACAGTGATCTATGGTGCCAGAACCCCTGAATTTTTCATTTTTAAAGATGAATTAAAAGAATGGGAAGCACGAGATGATATCACTTTGCATCTCACGATTGATAAACCATATCCCGGTTGGGATAAATTAATCGGATTCGTACCCGCTGTCACAAAAGAAGTAGGACTTGACCCTTCTGCTTATGTGCTGGTTTGCGGACCTCCTATTATGATCAAATACACTTTGCCGGTTCTCTCAGAGATTGGCTTTGAAGACTCAAAAATATTTACATCACTTGAACGTCGTATGAAGTGTGGGATTGGCAAATGTGGGAGATGCGGGATAGGTTCCAAATATATTTGCATAGATGGTCCCGTATTTTCATTGGAAGAACTCAAAAAAATCCCTGAATCTTTTTAATAAGGAGCAATAAATGGATAAAATTATTCTTAAAGAAAAAGATGCTAATTTCAAAAATGAAATTGCAGCTCAACCCGGTGCTGAACATTTTA
>JAVCCT010000112.1 GCA_030765325.1 Candidatus Stygibacter frigidus
ACCTGTATCTGGCAGGTGGAAGGCAGAAGTGATATCCCATTTAATAAACAGGTAGAACTCGATAAACAATACATTCGCTCCCAATCACCCTGGGAAGATTTCAAAATCCTGCTTAAAACTATCCCTGACGTTATCACGGGAAAAGGCGCTTATTAAATAATCAAACATTGCCAAAAATATAACCTTTCATAGCTCCCTCGCTGTACTGCCATCAGCAAGCATATTATCAGGATGATATTGATTAATCTCTTCCATCTGATAACGTCTGCAGATCTGCCAGTCTCCCTTGCAATACAGCTCTACCCATTTCCTGTCTAATTTACCCTGCTCATAAAAGCGTTTCATCGGGCAGTAATTATACCATTTGCAGGTATGCTGAAAAGTGTGCAGTTTCTTGTATTTTTCCAGTGTTTGGGGATAATAATCTGGATTGTATAGTAGCGATGCTGGATGTGGCAGCGGATAGATTTTTTGACCAGAAGCATAGGCTAATTTGCCATATAAAGGTCTAAAATTTATCTTAGCTGAAGGTGGGTCTGCCCGATATTTCTCTAAAATATAGCGGGTAGCATAAAACCCCAAAGGGATAAGGAATTCAGGCTTGATTACTTCCAACTCTTCATCCAGATATTTAGAGCAGGTTTCTATCTCCACCATTTTGGGTTTGCGATTTTGCGGCAGATTGCATTTGATAAGATTTGAAATATAAAGAATTTCACGCTTTATCCCCATATCATGCAATAATCTGTCCAGCATCCTACCGGAAGGTCCAATAAACATTCTGCTTTCGATATCCTCATGCTCTCCCGGTGAAAGCGCTACCATAAAGAACCTGGAATTTATATCTCCTTCACCAGGAAGAGCATGCTGCCTGGTTTCTGCCAAATGACATCTATCACAATTAACTATCTGGTTGTTTAATAATTTAAGCTTCGCTTCCATAATCCTGTTTTCTTAAATTATTAGCTCTTTACCAACTCCCAAACTCAAGCAGTTTTCCTGAAAATAATACTTAAATATATCCTCTGCCATCACACCGCTGCAATGAGTTGGTGCCACTTTTTGGATGCCTATAGATTGCAAATCTTGCACTATTTTCTCTATCTCTTTTTCACTACTGTCTTTCAGATGAAATCCTCCCCCTGCCAGATATAAGTGTATTCCTCCAAACAATCGACGCGCACGTCTGACCATTTTAAGGATTCCCGGGTGAGAACAACCAGATATTATGCTAACGCCATTATCCGTGGTTAATACCAAACATTGTTCCACCATTTTCACACCCTTATATTCAAAATCAAATCCACTAATCACAAAAATATCCTTTTCAAGTCTCAGATTATCATTCAAGATATGTAATTCACCACCGTGAGATTCGATTTTTGTTTTGGTTATTTCGCTAAATCCCTCACAAATATAGACTGGCAGACCTTTCTTGAGTTTCAGTAATTGCCACAACCCATCTCGATGGTCATAGTGATCATGAGAAATCACCACTTTTTCAATCTGCTCAACACTTATCTCCATCATTTCCATATTATGAAGCAATATCTCAGAATGCTCGCCGGTATCAAAAAGTATCCTCCCGTCTATCAGGCAACTGAAACCCCAATCCGGCAAATATCCGCTCTCGGAAATTGTATTATTATATAAAACCTGTATTTTCAAATTATCACCATATTTATCAGCTATCCCAGCTCAGATAAAATCTCCACAACCCATTCAGATACTGTGCCGGTTATTTCTGCACAGTTTTCTTTCATCTTCTTTTTATATAAATCAGCATGTGCATCCTGCCACATATTAAATTCTTTTCCAGTAAACCTCTTCCTGAACCAGTTACAGCTTACACCACCATATTTCTGCTGAAACCTCTCCACAATTTGCTTTCCAGGCAAGAGGCGTTCTTTGAACTTACCCAATTCAAATTCTTCCCTTGTCCTTCCCAGAAAACTGCCCAATACAAGTTCACCTGCTGCCAAAGCTCCACAGGTGCCATCTCCCATCAGGCAACCTCCACCAGCCAGAAAATGTGCCGATTTCAGTAATTCACTCAGGTCAATATCCAGTATTTCCATCACTGCGGCTATCACGCATTGTGAACATGTTCCATATTTCAGATAATATTCGCTTCCACGTTGACGTGCTTTTAATATTGATTCATTCATCATTTATCCCCTGTTCCTGATTATTTCTATAGTTGATACTTCCCTGCTCCGTGCTGCTGGAACCATGGCTGATAAAAGCGTGATCACCAATGCCATGATCGAAATAATTATAAAATCTGACAGTCTGATATCCACCGGCAATTCCTGGATAGGAAAACCGCTGATAGGTATCTTGATAAATTCCCATTCTATTTGCGACCGCAAAAATATATAGGCTATACCAAGTCCAAGCATGATTCCTGAAACCCCGATATAGAAACTGGAGCTGATAAATATCTGCCTGATCACTCTGCTATCCACTCCAAATGCCTGCAAAATGCCAATATCACGCTTCTTTTCAGTCACCAGACGATTCAGATTTCCTGCCATATTAAATCCTGCCAAAATGATGATCAATGATAATACTAATAGCATCAATACTTTCTCCATTTTGATGGCATTAAATAGGTTAGCTTCATAATCACTCCAGTCTGTCACCCGATACTTATCTCCGAGTTCTTTTGCCAGCATTCTGCGGTAATACCACGCCCTGTCTGCATTCTCTGTCCGCACTTCAAGCATATCAACCGTATCTCCTGATCCGCTGAAATATTGTCCAGCGCCCAGACCATAATAGCAGTAATGCAGATCATAATCCGGTATGCCAGAGCTGAATAAACCCACTACCTTGAACCTACGACTGCGGGGAAGCAAACCAAAAGGCGTAGCCTCTGTGCCCACTGGAGCTGATAGCTGAATATAGTCCCGAACTGACACATTCAGATTCATTGCCAGATCAAATCCTAAGATGATTCCATTATCATTCAGGCTCGCGGAGTCTGGATCACCTATCATTATCCGGTCTTTCAGATTTGTTCCAGCAGAATAGCTCTCAAAATCTATCCCCATGCACACTCCGCCATAAATACCATCGCTGCTCTGAATTAGAAGTTCATTACTGATAATTGGGGTTGCATGACGAATATAGTCATATTGTTCAACTTGTTTTGCCAGTTCATTATAATTTGATAGTGGTCCTCCACCGGTGTGGCTTATCTTCACATCACTCCTGAAAGCAATGATCCGCTGACGGATATCGCTGTCAAAGCCATTCATCACGCTCAGCACAGTTAATAAAGAAAAAACTCCTAAACTGATCCCTATCAAGCTCAACAAATTTGAAAAGCTTAACACGAACCTGCCGTGTCCTTTCAAATACCTCAGCGCTATATAATTTGCAAACTTTTTCATTAAGCT
>JAVCCT010000318.1 GCA_030765325.1 Candidatus Stygibacter frigidus
CCAAAGATACCGCGTACACCTGAAACTGAGACCATGAGTTTACTCATATTAATTATCCTCCTGGAAATGTTTTTATTAAAGTTCTATTTTTAGGAAAATACCATCTAAAACAATATATCCCCGATTTTTGACAAAGGGTATTTCACTGATTAATTTATTATATTTACTGATTTGATCTTTATCAGTTATTTCACCGGTTTTATAATCCACAACCTGAATTTCCTTACGCTGGTGACTCACCAACAGCCGGTCTATGCGGTATTCATTATGAAATTTATCAAAAACTGTCCATTCACAATAGGCTTGATCCCATTTAGAAGGATCAAACAGGTGAGAATAGTTTTGGATGATAGTATTAGTTTTTTTAATAACAGCATTAATCTGCTGACTGGTGAGCAGACTGCCATAAAAAGCGAGGGTGAGATTGAGAGCTTTCTGGCGTGCAGCAGGAGAATCAAAGGTTATCTGTTCAAGGTAATAATGAGCAATATTCCCCAATATTTTGGCATGAGCAAGGTTTTTCAGATCAGCAGGTGATACTTTGTCCTGCCAGTTTTCTTTAGATTGGAAGTAATCCTCAGGAGGAGAAGAAAACCAATTAGAGATATTTTTGGATGCAGAAAAAGTCACTGATTTATCTTCTTTGATTGTTTCATATTTCTTGGGTTTTCCAGTTTGGATGATCAGAGAATCAGAATTTCCTTTACTTTCAGCAGAGAAGGCACTGACAATTGAACCAATGATAAGTTTATTGATATCCGGGCTATCAGGTTGAAATTTATCTATGAATTTATCCAGACCGTCTTTGATCTTATAGGTAAATAGCGCATACAGGTTACGTTTTGCCCGGGTGAGAGCAACATACCAGACATTAATATCTTCCACATTTTGGCGAGACTGCTGCATTTTAAGGAGAGGATCAACAGGTGAATTCTTAATAAGTGCCTGATAATTATAAGTAAATAAGCAACCCTTCAAAGAGGAGAAATCGTCATTATAATTAGGGAAGATAGAGAGCTCAGGTTTATGCGAACTATTGCCGGGGCAATTTTGGATAAGGATAACGGTATCAAATTCCAGACCTTTTGATTTGTGAATTGTGATGATCTTGATTACATTCTGTTTTTGAATCCCGGTTTGCATAAAAGCTTCGGAATCCTTGTTATCATTCAGATAGCGCAGCAAACCGCCAATATCGTGGGTGTAATTTAGATTTATTGCCAGGAAGTCAGCAATAAGATCAAGGAATTTGGTAATATTGGCAAAGTCAATTTCCTGATTAAAAATATTGGAAAGATTGAATCCTTTATAAATATTTTTAACGAGCTTAAGGGGTTCCATGATTTGATCATGCAGTTTGGAGATGATATTGATAGGGGAGAGGTGTGAGAATTTTTTATAAAGATTCTGACAAAAGGCAGTCTTATCAGCTTTGCAATCCTGCCATAAGATCAGAATATCTTTGAGAAGTTCAGAATCCAGAAGGATAGCATCACTGCGCAGGAAAACTATTAGACTGTAGAAATCAAGATTATTGAACCAGTTTAGCAAAGCAATAACCGGTTTCACGGCACGATGAGCAATAATGGTCAGGCTTGATTCATCAATATAATCAATCTTAAGTTCTCTGAGAACTTCGGCTATGATATTCATTTCTTTATGAGTACGTGTGAGGATAGCTGTATCTGCCGGCGAAAGAGTGTTATTCTCTAAAGCAGGCAGGTAGATATTCTGAATAAATTCTTTAACCTTATCCCGCAATTCATAATTATCAGGATCAGCTGAAAGATTCTCTATCTGGAGATAAGTATAACCCGTTTCATTTCTAACAGTTTCAATTTCAATATATTCCCACTCGAGATTTGCTTCGGTAAGTTTAGCTTTAAAATATTCATTTGAAAAAAGGCGGTTAATAAAACTGATCACTTTTTTGCTGCTGCGGTAAGATGTTTCCAAATTATTCTTACGGAATTTTGCATTGATCAGATTTTCCATATTCAGAAGCAGTTCCCGTTCACCAGAGCGCCAGGAATAGATAGCTTGTTTCTCGTCACCTACTACAGTGAAACTGCCAAGTTCACTGCTGCCAATTCCAGATGTGATCTCTCTGATAAGCGGAGCAAAGATATTCCACTGGAGAATACTTGTATCCTGAAATTCATCAATGAGGATAAATTTAATATGATAAGAAAGCTGTTCGTAAAAAAGATTAAGCACTTCATTATGATCAATGATGGATATTTCTGGATCATAGAGATATTTCCAGGTGTAGGCAGCCAGATCATTATAGGTGAGTATTTTATCGCGGAACTTGATCTGGTCATATTTCTGGAAGATGATTTTGCTGAGCTCAAGTATTTCTTTGTGTTCCGGGATCACCAGTTGATAAAACAGGAAATTTCTCCAGGCAAAGAATAGATTTTCCTGCATTTCAAGCATTTCGGTTTTTAGGTCAGTCTCATTTTTTTTTCGGAAAAGATTGCTACCATTCCAGATATTACCGGTTTTGCTGAGGAGCGGGTATTTATGAATCAAAAAATCCATATTCTGGAGGAATGATAAAATATACACACCAATATCGCTATGGGAAACTGAATCAAGTTTATCACCTTCATTAAAGGTATTATACCATTCTTTGGCAAAGACCTTATCCCAGGTTTTATCAGGGTAGAAGGAGTTGATGATCTGAGAAAACTGCTGGGAGAAATCATGTGCTATGAGAATTAACTGATCATAAGCTGCAGCTGCCATAGTGATGTGATCAAGATCAGCGATCTGAGATCGGTAGTAAAACTCAAAGAGCCAGCGATTATCCATGATTGCCTTAATAAAGTCATTATATGCAGTGATATTCCTACTGAGTTTATTTTGAAAGATATTCTCCAGTAGAGGGAAATTCTTATTGCTGAGGATAGTATCATAAATTTCTGGCAGGATATCGTCATTTATCAGGGGATCAATTGCATAGGCAGAGATATTATGATAAGGGGCGATAAGGGTTTTAAAAATAGTATTAATAAATGAATCTAATGTAGAGATATTTAATAGGCTTTTATTTGTGATAATATCCTCATATACAGAATGAAGATATTCCAGATTTTCGGGTGAAAATTCAAGATCAGGATATATTTTCAGCAAGTTTGATCTAAGCTCTTCTGCCTGTCCGCCATTAATTGTAAGTTCGTGGAGAAATTCGATTATCCGCTGGCGTATTTCAGCTGTAGCTTTTTTGGTGAAGGTGATCACGAGAATTTCCTGAAATTTTATTTCATCTTTAAGCTTAAGCAGCAGAGCAATATATTCCAGGGACAAGCGGTAGGTTTTGCCGGTACCAGCGCTGGCGCGGATGATATTTGGGGTGAGGATATTCTGGGTCATGCTTTGCCCCTGTTCATTTTTTTTAATTGTCTTCGTGAGATATCATCGTCTTCATAGGGGTCTTTTTTTTCACCTGGTAAGAAACAGGATTTGAATACGGTTCCCAGTACGGTTTCAAGAGCTTGAATTTTATCACGATAAAATTCTGAATTTGAGATTCTATATAATGACAGTGGTTTTAGCTCCTGATCTGTAGTGAAATAGAGCCAGGATTGCACTTTGTCATCTTCAGAATAATACAGGTGCTCATACATGATCAATTGAGTATTATAAGTTTCTTTGCTATATGATCTATATTTACCGGATTTATAATCATAGATATGATTTTGACCGGTGGAAGGTATCTCGATCCTTAGATCAGCACGTCCTTTGAGGATCACGGGAATTCCATTAACTCCCATCAGTTGCTGCTGATGATTAATTCCTGGTTTTTCCGGTATGATATTGATATCGATTCCAGAATATTTCACATCACATTCCCTTAGAAAGTTGATCAGGGAATCAAGGATCAAAGGCTGGATAACTTTATCGAAATAACGGTCAGAGTAATTATGCGGTTTTTGCAGCAGTATCTGGGGATTGTTCATCAGCAGATGGTCAAGTGCACGGCTGGCAAAATTTTCTTGATTATACATGAAAGGCTGCTGTCCTTTTTGGGCAGCTTTGATTTCAATAATCCGTTCCCACATGTCATTAAAAGCCCGATGCACCAGATTTCCTATTTGAGTGGGTGTGTAGTCCATTTCAATTTGCAGTTCACGTTTTTTGAGATATAGCATGTTTTCCAGATAGTAGTTAAACGGTTGCTCAATGATCTTATGAATATTGCTGGGACTGAGATAGAATTTTCCATCTTTCAGGTCAGATTCTTTGCGGAAGGGCAGGGATAGGAAATTATCTGGTATAGGAGGAGCTGCAATATCCTGGTTAACAGGTGGTAATAATGATCTGCAATGATCTTGATAAAGTGCAGAATGTGGGATTGGACTTTGCTGAAAAATTTCTGGTAATGCAAGCCTTAGTTCTTCCAGAAAAGAGCTGATCTCAGTTCTATCTTCAGGATTAGTACGTGAGAAGCAATGAACATTTTTTGCCTGGGCTATTATGCGGAAAAAGTAATATTTTTCACGCAGGAGAATATCCTGAAAAGTTTTTAATCCCAGATTTTTTCTTTGATATTCAGTGAGAAGGAAGGGGGTTTGACGAGTAGGAGGGATCACCCCTTCAATTGTATCAATGATAGCAATATTACCAAATTGCAGGTTTCGGGTATTATGCAGAGAGGAAAAATGAATGGGAGTATTAGAGGGTTGAGATGTGAAAAATCGGTAAGTTTTAGATTTAGCAAATTCCAGAAAAAGTCTAAGGAATTGAGCGCTGGTGGAATACCCATTTTGTGGTATAAAGGGGAAAACAGCACTCCAGTCTGAGATCAAATCAATGTTACCAAGGCTGGCAAAATCTTCTATTAAATTATAATAAATCTCTATCAGGTCAGTGTATTGAATCTCGTGAGGTGTGATGATCTTTGCCGGTGGTATAAAATCAGAGGAAGTGATGGCATTAATAATTTCATCAATGGCAGTTATTGAAGAGAATTTATCAAGAAGCAATATTAATTTCGAGGTGATCAACTTGAGCTCTGGATCAATGGCAATATTTGGGATATAGCCACTAATTGGGAAATATTTATAATCATGATCTGTCAGGTAATAGATGAAATCAAGCAGTTTTTCCTGATATAACATGATCTGGTCAGCATCAATATCAGGGAAACAATGATGGAGGAATGGTTTGATGAAATAGCCATTACTGAAACCGGAGATGAGAGTATTTACTGGCAGCAGGTAACGGGAATCTTTGTAGATGATTCCTGCCAGCAGGGATTGAAACTGCTCAAGCATCTGAAACAGGGAAGAGTGAGAAAATTCTATTGTATTATTACCTCCCAGAAGGTGACGGCAATTATATTTATCAAGATGCTGCTCCAAAAGTCCAAAATCTATTATCAAGTTTGGGCGTATCGTATCCAGTTTTTCAAATAAGGCTCTCTTCAGAGAAAATTCATCTGAATAGATGTGATTATATATTGATTTTGTGCAATATTTAGCGAGATTGCCGGCATTAAATTCCGGCAGACATGACAGCTTGTCCTTATCATAAATTTGCTCCGGGATTTGCAGGTAAATTATTGTGTTTTCATTAGGCAGAAGCTTCTTTTCCAGAGCAGTAAAATAAAATTGATTAAGTACGACAATATATTGAAAACTGCTTAACCAGTCAGTTTTTGCATTGGCAATATTTTTAATGAATATGGGATCAGTGAAATTACTTTGCTGGATATAATGCAGATAATCATCTCTGATTTCCAGCAGGATATTATATGTATCTTCCTGCCAGTTCTGAGCAGTCTTATTTGTTGCTAATGTGGCTGGAATCTCATCCAAAGATTTCATCTCTTCTGTCAGTTCATCAAAAAAGGTGAAAAAATCGTTTGCAAAAGTAACTGATTGAAAATAATTATTAAGATGAAATCGTTCTCTGTAAGCAGGTTTGAGAGCAGCATAAAATGCCAGAACTCGTTTTTCTTCTTTCAAAATGGGAGTTGCCTGTTCCATGCACTTCATTTTGAAATTATCCATTGTCAGGAAAGCGCTATTGTTAAAAGAGCAATATCGCTGATAAACCTGCTTCAGCTCCTTAAGAGAAGCGTGATTAGGACACAAAAACAATGTGTTGATGGACTGATATTCATCAGCAACACATTCATTTATATTTTGATCAAAATCTATAAATTTTAGTTGCGGCATATAAGTGATTACCTCTATTTTTTAAAAGATTCTATCGTTACTACTTATATTAATATATTCCTTACAATTAAAGAAAGGCAGGGTTAACTGTCTATCCTTTTTTTGCTCATTCCAGTCCAGATTACTAAGCCCCAAACCAATTAATCTCACAGATCTTGATTTATCAAAAAGTGAAATTAATAAATTTCGTGCCTGTTTAAGCATGATAGCTTGCTCATCAAAAGCTCTACGAGCAGTGCAGCTTTTCTGTACAATCTCAAAATTGGCATACTTAAGTTTTACTGTAAGTGTCCAGGCTTTGAAGCCTTTTTCTTTCATTTTAGCAGAGAGACTTTCAGAAAGAACTTCCAGATAATGACTAAGCTGGTCAGCATCACTTAAGTCTTCAGAAAAAGTCCGTTCTTTACTTATGGATTTGCGGATACGGCTGGTGACAACTTCCCGGTTATCAATACCACGAACAATATTATAGTAATAGCTACCTGCTTTACCAAAATGGGTTAATAATTCATTGAGGTTTCTGGTTTTGAGGTCTTTGCCATTATTTATTCCCAGATTCTTCATTTTCTCTTCAGTTGCTTTGCCAATGCCATGAAATTTGCCAATCGGTAAAGCTTCCAGGATTGATTCAGCTTTTTCTGGAGTTATCACAACCAATCCATCCGGTTTATCAAGATCAGAAGCTATTTTAGCAAGAAATTTGCAGTAAGATACTCCAGCAGAAGCAGTAAGATGAGTCTCATCCTTGATCCTTTGACGGATTTCTGCTGCCAGATGAGTGGCAGAAGGATTATTCTTTTTATTAATAGTTACATCAAGATAAGCTTCATCAATGGATACTGGTTCTACGAGATCAGTATATTCATAGAAAATTTTCAGCATTATTTGAGATGCCACGCGGTAAGCATCAAAATTACCCCGCACAAAAATCAGATGTGGGCATAATTTGATAGCTAGACCAGAAGGCATCGCAGAATGGATCCCATATTTGCGTGCTTCATAAGAGCAGGTGGAAACTACTCCCCGGCTACCAGGAAGTCCTCCCACAGCAATAGCCTTACCACTATACTCCGGGTGATCTCTTTGCTCCACCGCAGCAAAGAAGGCATCCATATCAATATGGATTATTTTTCGAGATGGGGTTATCTTCTTTTTCTCCGGCTCCAGAGTGTACCTCCGGTAAGTGTCCCAGCTCCTAACAAAAAGCCAAGATCATATAGGAAACCTGTGTTGTGGACTTCATATATGGAAATATTGTCAGTAAAAAGAGATAGGATCAATGTAACAACACTAATTAAACCATGCCAAAATCCTTTAAAGAAGCCGGCATCATTGCCTTTTTGGGTAGTAAATTCATTGGGACCTGCTGTGCAGCTTAAAATGAAAATCACTAATAGGGAAATTAATATGACTTTATACATTTATTCACCTCCATATTCACAATTTAAAATTAATTATTTGTCAGTCAATAAAAAAAGCCTGCTCATTTGAGCAGGCTTTAAAGTTAAATTATGCAAAATTATTTACATTCCTAATTCTGAAAGGATTTTATTAAACATGGCTCTGAGATCATCAGCCTGCATGTATGGTAAGGCAAAGCCAAACATATAATTAGTATTATTTTCACTGGTGTGTTTTATAGCTACTACCTGATTATTATACAGATCATATTCATCCTGGTCAGGATCAAAGTTCGTGTCACCTACAGGTTTGGAAATATAACGATAAATTGCTGTTGGTGGTGTGATAAATGGATTTTCTGAATATACTTCAAATAAGTCTTCAGCGAAATAACTGCATGGTCCAAGACCCTGAGTCATATTAACTAAGCTATTCCAGACTATTTCTGAATCAAGTTCCAGATCAAGTTGTGTTGTGTAAGGTGATACTGGAGTTACTCCGATCATAAAGGGATTAGTAATGTTACTTTGAGCAATTTTTATTACCATTTCAGGATCTTCAGAATAAACCTTGATTGGAATACCAAAATTACTCACAAGTAGATCGAATGCATTATTATTGCAGCCGTTATATACATTGTAAGCATTATCTCCCAAACTGGCTAATATATTTCCACCTAACTGGAAGAATATTTTCAGGCAGTCATTATTTTTATAGAAATTAGAACCACCAGCAGCTTTATCACTATGATAAATTACCAGTTTATATTCCTGCATGTCAACCGGGCAAACTGGATTAAGGTCAAAGTGAAGCATTGAATTATAGGTTTTTACTTCCTGGGTACTTACAGATGTTTCCCATAGATCATACTCATCTATTGTCCCAGAATAA